>JARRJX010000261.1:0-5817 GCA_037388645.1 Chloroflexota bacterium | reverse complement strand
GTCATCTCCCATCGTGGGTTATGCCTTTGCGCTGTACGCAATGATCAAGAGACTGAAGAACAGACTATCCGGTGATTCACGGATAAACCTGGCTGAGAAACCCTACGTGGTTCGCGGGTTATCGGTCATCCACTGAATGGCCCAGTTGGCCGCTTTACGAACGTCCCTGTCCGAATCGTTCAACGCCCTCTTTAAGCCGCTGACCGCGCCGTCCCCGATCCGCCCCAACGCCCAGGCCGCTGCCCAGCGTGAATCGCGATCGGAATCGTGCAGGTTTTCGAGCAGGGGCGACACCGCCGACGAGTCGCCGATCTGGCCCAGCGCCTCCGCCGCGATCCGTCGCACGTTGCGGTCGCTGTCGGAGAGCGCCTCGATCAGGTCAGACACCGCGCCCGCATCCTCGACCCTGCCTAACGCCTCCGCCGCCGCCCGCCGCACCAACACGTTCGTATCCCGCAACGAATCGGCCAGGCCGGGGACGGCCTGCGGGTCTCCAATGCGGCCCAAAGCCCAGACCACGACCTCCCGCAGACGACCCCGCGCACGCTCCAGCGCAATCAGCAACTCCGGCACGGCATTCCGGTCGCCGATCTCACCCAGCGCCCAGGCCGCATACCGGCTCAGCCGCCGATCGGCGCTGTGTAACGCCTCCAGCAGCGATGGCACGGCCCGGCGATCGCCTTTTCGCCCTAACTCGCGCGCAATTTCCCAGCGGGAGTCCGGATCGCTCTCACGAAGCGCCCGCAGCAGACGGCGCAGCGAGGCATCGCCGCCCAGGCGCGGCTCGCGCCCGGATCGTTTTGATTTTGCCCCGCCTCCTAGAGCGGGTTCCAGGTTGGTTAGATGCTCCTGCACGATGGTGACCACTTCGTCCTAACACTCGTTGCTCTACACAGGACTATAGCATCGCCTGGCAGGAGATCACAACTGGGGTACAAACCCTTACTTCACAGGCGGTTCGATGACGTCCGTCCCCACATACGGTCGGAGGACTTCCGGGATGACGACCGATCCATCAGCCTGCTGGTAGTTCTCCAGGATGGCGATCATGACGCGCGGCAGCGCCAGCCCTGACCCGTTCATGGTGTGGACGAAGGTCGTCTTCTGCCCCCTAGCTGGCCGGTAGCGGATGTTGGCACGTCGCGCCTGGAAATCGTGGAAGTTCGAGCAGGACGAGACCTCAAGCCATTCGCCGGAGCCAGCCGCCCACATCTCGATATCAAACTTCTTGGCGGCCACAAAGCTCAGGTCGCCCGTGCACATCTGCACGACACGGTACGGAATCTTGAGCAACCGCGCGATGTCCTCCGCGTTGTCGAGCAGCGCTTGAAGCTCGCGCTCAGACACCTCCGGATCGCCCTCGACCAGCTTGACCATCTCCACCTTGTCAAACTGGTGCCCGCGCTTGATGCCGCGCACGTCCCGCCCGGCGCTCATCTTCTCACGCCGGAAGCAGGGCGTGTAGGCGACGTAGCAGATCGGCAGGTCGTCCCCATCCAGGATTTCCTCTCGATGGAGGTTGGTGACCGGCACCTCCGCCGTAGGGATCAGCCAGTAGTCTTCCTCGTAATCGTGGTAGAGGTTCTCACCGAATTTCGGCAGGTTCCCCGTCCCGACCATACACACCTCACGAACCATAAAGGGCGGATAGACCTCCGTATACCCATGCTGCTGAACATGGACGTCGAGCATCCAGGTGATCAAAGCCCGCTGGAGGCGAGCGCCCAACCCCTTCAGGACGTAGAAACGCGAGCCTGACAGCTTGACGCCGCGCTCGAAGTCGATGATGTCGAGCAGCGGGCCTAACTCCCAGTGGGGCAGCGGCTCAAAATCGAACTCAGGCAGATCGCCTTCCTGGCGCACCACCACATTATGCGACTCGTCCGGCCCGACCGGCACGCCCTCGGCGGGGAGGTTGGGCACCCAGAGCATCTCGTCGTCAAGCTGCGCCTGGACATCCCGCAGTTCGACCTCAAGCTTATCGAGCCGGGCGTTCAGGCTCTTCATCTGGCCGATCTTGGCCTGACGCTCCGCCTCGTCGCGGGTCTGGCCGATGATCTTGCTCGCCTTGTTCCGCTCCGCGCGCATTCCTTCGACATCGGTCAGCAGCGCCCGGCGGCGCTCGTCCAGATCAAGGATCGCGTCAATTCGAGGGATCGTCTCCTCGTCATTCAAGTCCCTCAAAGCCTGCTTGACACGGTCCGGGTCTTCACGGATGACTGCGATATCCAGCATGGTCGATCTCCTCTACATCAGTACGGTCTGATAGTACAAAAAAGCCCTCGTCCTACGCAGGACGAGGAGCGTCCCCGTGGTGCCACCTGAATTCACGGCGTTCGCCAGAACAGCCGCCTCATTTACGCTGTAACGGGCGTCCCCGGCCAGGCATTTCCTCAAGGCAACCTGTTGCTAGAGTGGAACTCGGAGCGGGGTCTGATGCGTTCCACCAACCCACATCTCTCTGCAAGACACCATCCCCGATTGGCTCAGCACAGTTTTTGGGTATCCAATTCAACACGACGCGCAGTGTAACACGCCCCCCACCGCGAGTCAACCTCGATCAGATTAAGGCGCGGCGTTGTTCAAAACCATGATCAAGGGGACGATCACAAACGCCACGAAAAAAGCGACCATCAGCAGGCCGACAACCAGCCCGATCAGCGTGCTCGTCGCGTCGTCCTCCACCTCGATGGGCAGCCGGACAAACAGCAGCGTCAATCGTTTGTCCTCCTGCTCTGGATGAAAATCAAATGGTTTGAAATAAAAAAGGGGCATCGTCATCTTCCCGACTGCGTAAGGCGGAACCAGTCTCATAAGTTGCTATTGATTGAGGCGAGAGAAGGGCTAAAACAGATTGCGCTTCTACAATACCTCATTTCTCGACAATCACCGTCTCAGAGTGTAGCGAATCGTCGCTGGGAGCGTCAAGAATCCTTGCTGAGGAAGGATGGACATGGTACACTATCGAGCATATCGCGCCAGTAGCTCAATGGACAGAGCGTTGGTCTACGAAACCAAAGGCTGCAGGTTCGAATCCTGTCTGGCGCACACGCCCCGCTCCGGGGCGTTTTTTGTTTCCGCCTGGCTCGGTTTTCAGGCTGTATGAATCTCTGCTAGACTAGGGGCCGAAGCAGAGCTATCAACCTGGGGGAAAGGAAGCCGCCTCACACCATGTCCGACGAATTAATCGAGGGGCGCGCGCTGCGGGGACAGGCCCCCGCCCAAGACGACGAACGACAGGCTCAGGGTCACCAGGCCGACGCCGAGCTTGACCTGTCGCTGGATCTCCCGTTCGTCGTGCTGGAACCGCCGCCAGAAGCGGGCAACGTCATGAGGCGGCAGATGGACATGCCGACTCGGCCCGCCGGGCTGGAGCCGATCGATTACGACTACGAGCCGGTCGACATTCACGGAGACAGCCCACCAACACCCCTCGCGCTGCCGCCCGTCGAACCCCAGGAAGAGGGAGAATCCGCGATAGAGGCAGAGCCGACTTCTCCCCCCCTCTCCGCGCGGCCAGAACCGCCTGGCCGACCGGTGATGCATTTACCGGCCCTCCGCCTGGACGAAGAAGCGGAAGAAGAAACCCCGCCGCCTATCGAGCCGCCCCACCCCACTCCGCCCGCCAGCAGCCCGGTGATGGAGTTGGGCGACCAGGAAACCGATCAAGAGATTCTCACGCCACCAGCCGAGGAAGAGCCGGAGGCCACCGCTTACCCGCATTCGGACAATTCGCCCGACGAGGAAGCGCTGATCGTCGAAGCGCCGGAGCCTCCACAAGACGCCGACCTGCCAGATGAGCCGGTCGACCGGGAAGAGGTGGTCGACGCGGAATGGGTGATCGAATTCGACGGCCAGCCGGGCAGCAAGCCCGCCTTCGTCTATCGGCAGCCGGTGGCTGCTGAGGAGCCGCGCGAAAAGCCGCACGAGGAGCGCGAGGAGCGATCCGACGAAGTGCTTTACGAAGCCGAGCCACCTCGACCGGTGAACTGGCGGCGCTGGGGGGCACTACTGGGAGTGATCGTCCTGATCGGGCTGGTCATCTTCGTGCCCGGCTCGCTCCAGAAACGCGGGAACCAGGAAGACGGGAGCGGCCTGACCAGCGTAGGTGACGGAGGAACGCCGCTCGCCACCCCGGTAGGGGTTCTGTGCGCAGGGCCGGGTGATCTTCGCCGCGAATCGTTTTGGCAATTTCGACCTGTATGTGATGGACATGCTGACCAGGGAAGTCACCCAGCTTACCCAGGACGCAGCAGATGACCGCTGGCCGAGCTGGTCGCCCGATGGGGGCCAGGTCGTCTTCGTCTCGGACCGATCGGGCAACGACGACCTGTACGTGATGGACGCCTCAGGGGAGAACGTCGTCCAACTGACCACCGACGCGGCGATGGATCGCTACCCGGCCTGGTCGCCGGACGGATCGCGCATCGCCTTTGCGCGGGAGGACGTCAACGGCAGCTCACTCCTGCTGCTTGACGCCGCCTGCATATCTGACCCGGACAACTGCGAAGACAGTCTGACGCCGGTGACGGTCAACCGCTACGACCTGCACCCCGCCTGGTCGCCGGACGGTGACCGTATCGCGTTCGCCGCGTCCGACTTCCCCGGCCTGCCCTGGGTCATCGCCGTATTCGACCTGGAGTCAGGCACCTACAGCCCGCTGCCTGGAACAGGGTCGTCTGACCACCTCCCGGCCTGGTCGCCAGACGGGAGCCAGATCGGCTTCAGCTCATCCCTTGAGGGAGCGCCGGACGTGTGGCTAATGACCGACACCGGCGAGGTGGAGTGCCAGTTGACATTCAACCCGGCGAACGACGTGGAGGTCGCTTGGTCGCCCGATGGCGAATACCTGGTCTTTGCCTCGGATCGGGGCGAGCAAGGTGATTTTGAGCTTTACCTGATCCGGGCCGACTGCAACGCGCCGGAAGGCGTCCCTGAAGCCGACCTGATCCAGTTGACCGACAACGACGCGGACGACTTCAACCCGGACTGGCTCCCCTGATCCAACCGAGAGCGCGCAACGACAAGGCCCCATCTCAGAGGTGGGGCCTTGTGTATTCTTTGCCTGGATGATACGCCGTTCTCACTGGCTGGATAGTGCAGCCAGCTCTTCCTGTACCAGCCGGACGACCAGTGCGTCGAGGTCCTCTACTGAGTAGGTCCCTTCGGGCACGCTGAGGTCGTCACGACCCGGCTCGCCGGAGCTTTGCGGGGTCTCTTCGTAGGTCAGGAAGATGAAGTGCCCGCCTGTGTACTGGGCGATCTGCCGGAAGATGTACTCGCCCTGGCTGTTCAGATCGCTCGACGCGATGGGGTGAACCTTGATCCCCAACTGCGCGGCGTTCTGCATTTCCTGCGCGTAATCGTAGTCCTGCGCATAGTCGAGATGGGGCGGCGCGTCGGCTACCAGGAAAACCAGGCTGACCGTATCCTCCACCCGCCAATTGACATCCCAGATCGCGCTGTGCAATGCCTCGTTCAGCGACTCCGGATCGTCTCCCCCACCGGCGGCGCGCACCTCGTTCAGAGATGCCTGGAAGCGTTGCACGTCCGGGGTAAAATCGGCGATGCGAGTCACATACTCATCTCCACGATCCCGATAGTGCACCAATCCATAGCGGACGTTCGGGTTGCTGGGGAGCGCCTCGATCTGAGCCGAGATGCTCAGGATGTTGTCCACCAACTGCGCGATCTCATCCCCCATGCTGCCGGTCGCATCCAGCAGGAACAACACATCCAGATTGACCGGGGCCTGCGTGGGCGGCACGTCCAACGTGACATCCCAGAAGGCGTCGTTGTTCCCCCTGGTCAGAGTTA
>JARRJX010000260.1:0-7067 GCA_037388645.1 Chloroflexota bacterium | reverse complement strand
CGGAACAGGTAGTACTGGGTCACGACGACCAGCAGCAGTGACAGGTAGACGATCCAGCTATGGCCGGAGAAGATCGGCCCCAGGATGGGGATGTCCTTGACGACCGGGATGGTGATCGAGGTGAGGCCCTTCAAATTCTCGTCGCGGAACGCGCCTTTGACGCCGAAGATCGTGCGCAGCAGGAAGATGGTCAGGCCGGAGGCCAGCAGATTGGCGGCAATCCCCAGGACGATCATGTCTCCCCCCAGCGAGACGGCCAGGACGGCGAAAACAAGGGCGAGCAGCGCCCCGGCCAGCATGGCGGTCAGCACGCCCAGGGTGGCGTTGTTCAGGAAGAAGCTGCCCACCACCGCGGCGAACGCCCCGGTGAGCATCAGCCCTTCGAGGGCGATGTTGAACACCCCGGCGCGCTCGCAGATCAGCCCGCCCAGGGCGGCAAGCAGGATGGGGGCGACGAAACGCAGGATCGAGCTGAGTAAGTTCGCATCAAACAGGCCGACAAGCTCCGTCATGTCTCCGTCTCCCCTTTCTTACCCAGGCCGAACTCGAAGCTGGCCCGCACGGCGACCAGCATGATGATCACGGCCTGCAACACGCGCGACAGCTCACGCACCACCTCGGTGCTGCGCTCCATGCCAAACCCGCCGGTTTGCAGCGCCGAGAAAAACAGACCCGCCACGAGCACGCCGATCGGGTTCGAGCCGGAGAGCAGGGCGGTCATGATGCCCGTCCAGGCATAGAGGGGCAGGGTGAGCGCGCCGTCGATGAAGCGATAGATCACGCCAAGCACCTCAATCGCACCGACCAGCCCGGCCACCGCGCCGCTGGCAAACATCGTCCAGTAGCCCAGGCGCTTGACATCCACCCCGCCGTAGCGCGAGAAGCGCGAATTCAAACCGGTCATGCGGATCTCATAGCCGGGCACCATCCGGTCGATCACAAAGGCGGATACGACCACAATCGCCAGGGTGACGAACAGCCCGGCGTGCAACTGGGTGTGAGGCCCCAGCAGGGCGAAGCGGGCCGACTCCGGCACCAGGTTGGTCTGGTTCATGCCGGAGGGCACGTCGCGGAAAGGATAGGTGACCAGATAGCCAGTGAAAAAGCGGGCCGGGTAGTTGAGCAGCAGGGTGCTGACCAGCAGCGGCACGTTGAAGCGGAACTCGAAAAAGGCTGCCATCAGGGCATACAGGCCGCCCGCCAGAGCCGCCGCCAGCAGCGCCAGAGGCACCACTACCGGGCCAGGGAGCGGGACATAGACGGCGACCAGGGCCGCCGCCGCCCCACCCAACACCAACTGCCCCTCGCATGATCGCCGCGCCGATCAGCATGCCGCCCGCAATGGCGATCAGCGGCGCTTGCAAGGCTCTCAGGGCGGCGCGTAAGGCCCCCCGCAGCCTGGCCCCAGTGGGCGGTTTCATCGTTTCCTCAGCCATCGGCTCCCCCTGACGAATCGGTTGCAGCGGCCCCTTCCAGCCGGTTGGCCGCGTCGGTCGCACCGGCCATGAGCAGGCCCAGCCGCTCCTCGGTGGTACCCGGGGCGCTGGCATCAAGCTCCCCGACGACCTCACCCTCGTACATCACCAGGATGCGGTCGGAGAGGGACATGATCTCGCTCAGCTCCGCCGACACCAACAGGATGGCCTTGCCCGCCGCGCGGTAATCGAGAAGCTGCTGGTGGACGAACTCAATCGAGCCCACGTCGATGCCCCTGGTGGGCTGCTCGGCGATCAGCAGGCACCCTTCGTGGGACAGCTCCCGCGCGACGACCACCTTCTGGAGGTTGCCGCCGGAGAGGTTCGAGGTCGCCTCCTGGGCCATGTTGACTTTGATCTTGAAGCGGTCGATCAGCTTCTGGGCGTGGTGGCGGATACCGGCGAACTGGAGGATGCCCCGCCGGGCAATCGAGGGGGTGTGCTGGAAGCCCATGATCAGGTTGTCCGACACCCTGGCCTCCAGGGCCAGCCCGACGTGCCCCCGGTCTTCCGGGATGTAAGCCAGACCCGCCTCCCGGCGGTCGTTCACCGTCTGGTGGGAGATCTCCTGGCCCATCAGGATGGCCTGGCCGCCGTCAATGGGGCGCATGCCGGTGAGCGCCTCGACCAGCTCGGTCTGCCCGTTGCCCGCCACCCCGGCGATCCCGACGATCTCGCCCGCGCGCACCTGGAAGGAAATACCCTTGACCAGCGCCCGGCGGGCTTCGTTCTCCACCCGCAGGTTTTCGACGGCGAGCACCGGCTCGCCCGATTCCTGGGCGGATTTTTCGATGCGGAGGATCACGTCGCGGCCCACCATCAGGCGGGAAATCTCCTCCGGCGAGGTGGCCGCCGTGCGCAGCGTGCCGGTTACGCGCCCGGCACGGAGCACCGTGGCGTTGTCGGAGATGCTCATCACCTCGTTGAGCTTGTGGGTGATGAAGATGATGGTCCGGCCCTGGCTAGCGAGGTTCCTGAGAATCTCGAATAGGCCGTCACGCTCCTGGGGGGTGAGGACGGCGGTCGGCTCGTCGAGGATGAGCGTCTGCGCGTCCCGGTAGAGCATCTTCAGAATCTCGACGCGCTGGCGAATGCCGACTGGCAGGTCGCCGACCCTGGCGGTGGGGTCGACAAACAGGCCATATCTCCCGGCCAGATTAGCCACCTGCTGATTGGCCGACTGGTTGTCCACAAAGCCCGCCCTGGTCGGCTCGGCCCCATAGACCACGTTCTCGCTGACGGTGAGGGAGGGAAAGAGCATAAAATGCTGGTGCACCATGCCGAGGCCCGCCCGGATCGCCTCCAGCGGGGAGCGGATCAGGGTGGTCTTCCCGGCCCCGTTCTCGCCGACCAGGGCGCGGATCTCGCCCGGCTCGACCGAGAGGTCGATGTGGTCGTTCGCCAGGACGCCGGGAAAGCGCTTCACGATGCCGCGCAATTCGATTGCATAGGTCATGTGCTTCCCCCTGGCGCGCCGTCACGCGCCCTCGTTCGATCTCACCGGGTTTGCTCGCGTATGCGGATAATAACACAGAGGGGGGCGAACTGGCCCCCCTCACAGGTAAGCGACGGTTGGTTACTGGGCGAACATCGGGTCTTCGATGACGATGTCGCCGCTGATGATCTGATCTTGCAGCTCGCGCGCGGACTCGATCACATCGGGGTGCTCCTGGATCACACACTGGCTGTCTTGGGGGTTGTCGGTCGTGAAGGCGACCAGGCCCATGTTCCCCGAATCAAGCCCATAGGTCAGGGTAGTCCCTCCCGTGCCGTTCAGGATCGATTCGACCGAGTCAACGACGGCCAGGTCGACGCGCTTGATCATGTTCTCGACCACGTGGCCGGGCGCGTCGGGGCACTGGTTCACGTCGACGCCATAGGCATAGATGTCCTGCTCCTCGGCGGCTTCGAAGATGCCGAAGTTGCCCCCGGCGGTGGCCGCATAGATGTGGTCGACGCCGTCGGCAGCCATCGCCAGCGCCTGCTCCTTAGCACGCACCGGGTCAGCGAAGGGGTTGTCCCCGCCCACCCACAGGATGGACACGTCGACGTCCGGGTTGACGTGGCGAGCGCCCTCGGCGAAGGCGTCGGTATAGCGGTGCAGGAAGGGGATGTCCATCGCGCCGATGGCCCCGACCTTGTTCGTCTCGGTGAGCAGGCCCGCGACTGCGCCGATCAGGTACGAGCCTTCGTACTCGCGGAAGACGGCGCAGGACACGTTCTCAGGCGGGTTGTCGATGCACTGGTCGACGATCAGGAATTGCACGTCGGGGGATTCGGCGGCCACCTCTGGGATGATGTCGTTGAACTCAAAGCCCAGCACGAACACGATGGTTGCTCCCCAATCGACGGCAGCGCGCACATTCTCTTCCATGCTGGTGGGGTCGCCGTATTCGCTCTCCAGAAGGAGCGTCTCGGCGTTATACTTCTCGCCGATCAGCTCCAGGCCGGTCTGGCCCATGATCAGGAACTCGTTGACACCGAGGGGATTCGGCGAGACATAGGCGAATTTCATCCCGGCTTCTTCTTCGGGAGCGGCGGTCTCTTCCTCTGCCATCGGCTGCTCTTCCGGAGTGGCTGTCGGAGCGCCGCAGGCTACGAGCGACAGGGCCACCGCCAATATGAGAAGCAGCAATAAGCTTCGAAGCGAAATGGACTTCATTTCTCGTTCCTCCTTATGTGTGGTTACCCAACGGCAAACAAGACGACGGAGCCTCTAGAGAAAGGCTCTGTCCAGGGCATGTCGGCAAGCACAATCATAATGATCCGGCAGCGCCAGGACAACTCTTTCGAACAACGTCCCGATCGTATCCCCCAGGCCCTTGAGGCTCGCCGACACCTCCACGGCGGAAAGCGATTCCTGCATCCCCGCAGCCATGTTGCTGACCACCCCCACGGTGGCATAACACATCGCCAGCTCCCTGGCGAACACACACTCCGGGTAGTTGGTCTGGCCGAGCAGGTGCCCTCCCAGGCGGCGCACCAGGTCGACCTCGGCGCGGGTCTCGAAACGCGGCCCGGAGAAACAGGCGTAGGTCGCACCCAACTGTAGATTCAACCCCATGTCATGGGAGTGCTCCATCAGGTGCTCGTGCAGCGTGGGGCAGTAGGGGTCGGTCACGTCGACGTGGGCCAGCTTGCCGTCCAGCGGATAGATCGACCCGACCCGGTCGGTCGTGAAGTTGATGAACTGGTCGATCAAGATCAGCGTGCCCGGCTTCCAGGCGGGGACGAGCGAGCCGGATACGCTGGTGGCGAGGATGCGCTCCACGCCCAGCTCGTAAAGCGCGTACAGATTGGCGCGGTAGTTGATCGAGCTGGGGGCGATGGTATGCTGCTTGCCATGGCGGGGGATGAAGGCGATCTCCCGATCACCCAGCCGCCCCAGCTCGACATCCACCTCGCCGAAGGGGGTAGTCACCGTCTCTACACGGACGTCTTTGAAATTGGGCAGGGTGTAGAACCCCGTGCCGGTGATGAACCCGGTGATCGTCGCCAATTGTCCTCTCCTCAGATGGTTTTGCTCAAGGTTACGGCATTTCTCCGGCCTCGGCAAAGATGCTCTCGAAGCGCTCCTTGTAGGGCGGCCTCACGATGCCGACCTCGGTGACCACCGCCGTGATCAACTCGTGTGGGGTGACGTCGAAGGCGTAGTTTACCACGTTGGCGTCGGGCATGGTGATCAGGGTGTCGTTCACCTTACGAACCTCGTCCGGGTCGCGCTGCTCTACCGGGATGTCCTGCCCCGACGCAACCGCCATATCGATGGTCGAGAGCGGGCTGACCGCATAGAAGGGTATCTTGTGGTAGTGGGCCAGAACGGCCACCCCATACACCCCGATCTTGGCCGCCGTGTCCCCGTTCGCCGCCACCCGGTCGACGCCGATCATCACCATGTCCACTTTGCCCTGCTGCATCACATACGCGGCGGTGTTGTCCGTGATCAGCGTGTAGGGCACCCTGGCGTTGGCTAACTCCCAGGCGTTCAGCTTCGCGCCTTGCAGCCGGGGCCGGGTTTCGTCCGTGTAAACGTGCACCCGCCTGCCCTGCTGGTGGGCATAGATCACCGGGGCCATCGCGGTGCCCAGGTCGACGGCGCACAGCGGCCCGCAGTTGCAGTGGGTGAGGATGGTGCTGCCATCCGGGATCAGCTCCGCGCCGATCTCGGCCAATCGCTGATTGATGGCGACGTCCTCGTCGGCCATGCGGTTGGCCTCTGCCAGCATCGCCTCGGCGAGGTCGGCGACCCCGGCGGCTGCCTGCGCCCTGGCGAAGCTCATCATGTGGTCTAACGCCCAGAACAGGTTGGTGGCGGTGGGGCGAGTCGTCGCAAGAAAATCGCGGGTGTCCTGAAGCTCAGGCAGCAGCCGTTCAGGGTGTCCGGCTGCTGCCTGGCGCGCCGCCAATGCCATGGCATAAGCGGCTGTCACCCCAATCGCGGGCGCTCCGCGGACTTCCATCTTTCGAATGGCTTCCGCCAGGCGCTCCACGCTCCGGGTCTTGATAAGGCGTTCTTGGTGGGGCAGGGTGGTCTGATCGATCAAGACGACCTGCCCATCCTGCCAGGACACCGTTCTCATAAGGCAACTCCAGCTTGAATGATCGCCCGGAGCGCCGCCCCACCCGATTCTCGCTCAGGGGAACGGCTCACGGGCTATGGTCCTTTTGCAGAAAACGGAATCCCGACTGTTTCCGTATGACCTTCAGCTTCAGAGGATTCTGTACGTAATAGTCGATTGAGGAGACGATCGCCCGGCCCTCGGCGTTGTGATGGCACTGGTGAAGGGCGAGCAGGGAGGTGCCTACCGGCACGCCCAGTTTTTCGCTCAGGTTCTCGTCCGCCACGCACGCCTCAATCGCCGCCTCGACTTCGGTGATGAACTGCTTGCAATTCTCCAGCAGATATTCATAGAGCGACCCCTGGTAGGAGTCAGGGTCCATGCCCAGCCCCACCAGATCGGAGACGATGTACGACACGACGTAGGCGAATGGCTGCCTATCCGCCGTCCGAACCCGGCACAGGTAGAGGACCTGGTCCGTGTCTCCCAGGTTTAAACAGGCAACCGCTTCCTGGGGGATATCGCTGGCCCCCATCAAGGAGACGATTACCTCGGAGGTTCCAGGCTCCATGCCCTGTTCCCGGATCACCTCCGTCATGGTGAGGGTGAGAATGGTACTGCTCTTGATCGAGAAGGGGTCTTCCGCCACAAAAGTGCCTACCCCGTGCACCTGCTCGATCAGGCCCTCCGCCTGTAAGCTTGCCAGCGCCTCTCGCAGCGAGGTGCGGCTGACGTTCAGTTGTTCGGCAAGCACGGTCTGCGGGGGAAGCTGGTCACCCTGGGTGAGGTGCTGATCGCGGATGTAGGTGAGCAGCTCCCGCGCGATGCGGCGCGGCAGATCGGCTTCCTCTTGCCTCTTCGCTGGACCTAACACAGGCTGCCCTCACAGGTGGTTTTGAGATATGAGGTATGAGGTATGAAGACTCATTTACCATTATAAGGAATGTCGCTTACCTGTCAATGGGAGGGGCGCGGGGACGATTTGAGTCAGGAGAGGCTGCGGGGTTACGGCAACCGGGCAAGTGTTGTCCGC
>JARRJX010000259.1:0-4277 GCA_037388645.1 Chloroflexota bacterium | reverse complement strand
GGCCCGGATCTTCCTAGATCCGGGCCACCCGATTTGACGAGTGTCCTGTTTAGCGGCTGTACAGCAGGCGCTCGCGATCGAACAAGCGTAGGGCGACAGCGATGCCCACCCCTGCGAAGACCAGGCACGTCAGCGCACTGAGGATATAGGGAGCGACGGGGAACTGGCCCGTGCCGGCGATCTCGCCCAGCACGGCGGTGGACCCATACCCCGGGATCAGGTAAGCCAGCAATCCCGATGGCGGCACAAAGGCCGGCGCCAGCCCCGGTACCAGCACCCCCAGCGAGATGGGGGTCACGGCCGATTGGGCATCCTTGATCGTCTTGGCGCGGATCGCCAGGATCATCACCAGCACGTTCACCGCCAGCGCCAAGGGGATCCCGACCGCGATGCCACCAACCACGGTCATGAGTGGGACCTCTACATTTCCCACCCCCGATTCGGGCAGCAGATTAGTGCTCACGGCGTAAGCAATGAAGGTCAGAACCAGCGGTACGATGGTCACACTGAACACCGCCAGCAGCTTTCCGCCAAAGATCTCGGCGTCGGTGGCAGGCGTCACCAGCAATGCCTCCAGGGTGCCGCGCTCTTTTTCGCCGGCGGTGACGTCCAGCGCCACAAACAGTCCACCGGTGACGACGACGATGCCGATGAGAATGGGCAGCATGAGCCGGGCGTTAAAGCTCCCCTCCTGCTGTGGCGTGGTCAGCACCTGGTTCTCCACGTTGACGGCGTGGAGGTGGGCGGGGTCGATCCCGCGCTGCGCCAGCCGTTGGGCCACCAGTGTCTCCTCAAAGACGGCCAGCGCCTCTTGCACGCGGCCGATGCTGGCACTGGTGACGGCCACGTCGCCACTGTTGGGATTGGTCAGCAGCCGGAGTTGGGCGGGTTGCTCGTTGGTAACAGCTGCGCCAAACCCCTCGGGGATGATCAGCCCCACGACATGGTCTCCCTCTTGGACCAGCGCTTCCAGGTCACCGCTGTATTCCTCCAGACGGATATCGGCATGTTGCATAGCGTCGAGCAGCTCCTGGCCCGCATTTGCCGTCCCCTGGGCCATCACTTCCAGCGTCTGGGTGGAAGACTCCTCGGCGCGGGACTCCATCACGTTGAGCAAGAGGGGGTTCAAGGCGGCGTAAAGCAGACCGATGATCACCGGCAGCAAGAGTGTTTGGGCCATGCCTTTGCGGTCGCGGGTGGTGTCCATCAACTCCTTGAACCAGATGTTTTGAATACGCTTCCACATAATATCTGAAACCTCCTGATCCCTATGTGTCCTGGCGCGCAGCGGCGCTCAATTCTAACCCGTGGCCAGCCAGCTCTACAAAGGCATCCTCCAGGTTTTCGCGACCGGTACGCGCCTTCAACTCGGCGGGCGAACCGTAGGCGACGATTTTTCCCGCGACAATGATGGCGATGTGGTCGCACAGGCGCTCTGCTTCGTCCATGTAATGGGTGCTGAACAGAACGCAACGCCCTTGCTCCTTGAAAGCGCGGATGGTAGCGCGGGTTTCGCGCACAGCCATGACATCCAGACCGTTGGTGGGCTCGTCCATGATCATGTTGTGCGGATCGTGGATCAGCGCCCGGCCGAGCACGACCTTCTGGCGCTGGCCGCGGCTAAAGCCCTCGGCGCGGCGGTCTGCGATGTCGGACATCTGCAGCAGGTCGATCACAGACTGCACGCGTGCCTCCAACGTGGGTCCGTTGAGCCCGTAGAAGTGGCCATAATAACGGAACTGCTCGCGCGGAGTGAGCCGGGGGTAAACGCCGGTCGTGTCCCCCTGGACGCCGAGGACAGCGCGGGCGGCCTGGGGCTTTTGGCCCACATCGATGCCGTCGATGACGATATTCCCTGCCTGAGGCCGGATCAACCCGGCGATCATGCGCAGAGTGGTCGTATTGCCGGCCCCATTGGGGCCCAATAGGCCGGTAATCTTGCCGTCGAGCGCTTCGAGATCGATCCCGTCGACGGCCTTTACACCGTTAAAGTGCTTTTTCAGATTGGCAACGCGAATCATAGATCTGCCTCCGAGAATGTGGCTTTAATCCAGAATGAGCGTGGTGCGCTGGAAGCGAGCCGAGACCACCACGAACAACACCACGTTTAGAACGAGCAGCACACCCACCACACCCAACACCACTGAAGTGAGGTTTGCCCCGGACAACCAGCCGGCCAGGCGGGTCTGCCACGCGGCTGGCAGGAATTGCAGCCCCAGCGTCGGGCCGAAAACCAATACCATCACGCCCAGGCTGATGCTCTGTTGGGCCTGGCGCACGGTCGCCGCCCGTAGCGACACCAGCACGCCCGCGCCCGCGGCCACGCCGGCAGCCAGCAGGCTCAAAACAACCCCGCCCAGGGCGATGTAGGCAGGGTAGAGCAGCACCGCTCCGCTCCAGTAGACCACGTTCACTGTAACCAGGCCAACCATCAGGCTCAAGATGGTCAGGCCCCATCCGTAACCGATAGCCGTGAATAGTTTGCCCAACAAGATGGCGCGGTCGGACAACCGGCTGGCCAACAAGGTCTCCAGCGTGTGCCGTTCGCGCTCGCCAGCGAACGAGTCGGCTACCACGCTGCTGACCAGGAACAGCGGCACCCAGGAGAAAAATAGAAGCACCACGGGGGTCTCTATCATGTCCCGACCGAACTGCAGCGGCATGAAGATGCCAAATACTGCTAGAAAGATCAGGGGGGTGTAGCGGCCGCGCCGGCCGCCTTGTTCCAGTACCTCGCGGGATTCTTTCCACAACAGCGTCATTATGTCGTTGATCATGCTTATGCCTCCGCCTGCTCCTCCATGAGTGTCAAGAAAACCTCTTCAAGGGTGGCCGTCTCTTTGTGCACTCCTTCGACGGCGCCGCCGGCGCTCACGACCAGGCTCACCAGGGGGGCCACCTCGACGTCACGCTTCAGGTCGATGATCAGGCGATCGCCGTCCACGTGCACGCCGGCTACCTCGGAGCGCCCGCGCAGTTGGGACAACACATCGGCGTCGAAACCGCTGCCGGCAATCTCTACACGGGGGGTGCTGCTGTGGGTGCGGAGCTCCTGTGGTGCACCCACGGCCACCAGCCGGCCCCGGCGGATGACGCCGATTTGGTCGCAGAGCCGTTCGGCTTCGGCCAGATTGTGGGTGGTCAGAAAAACGGTGACTCCCTCCTGTTCGGCGAGGCTCTCCAGGTCATCGCGCAGCGCGGCCGCAGCCACGGGGTCCAGCCCGGCGGTGGGTTCATCCAGGAACACCAGTTCCGGACGGTGGAGTAGCGTGCGCGCCACGGCGAGTTTTTGCTTCATGCCGTGGCTCCAGCGCCCCACTGGCTCCTGGCGGCGCTCCCACAGCTGCATGTGAGTCAGCAGCTCGCGGATGCGCTCTTGCCGCCCGGCGGCGGGCAGGTGCCAGATGCGTGCGAAAAACTCAAGGTTGTCCTGCGCGCTGAGTCGTTCGTATAGCCCGCTGTGTTCCAACAGCGCCCCACTTCGCGTGCGGATCTCAGCGGCCGCGGTGCGCACATCGTATCCCAGCACCTGGGCGTCTCCAGCGCTGGGCTCCAGCAGGCCCAGCAGCAGGCGGATGGTGGTTGTTTTTCCGGCGCCGTTGGGGCCGAGGAACCCGAAAATGGTGCCCGGCGCCACGTCCAATGTCAGGCCGTCCACGGCCCGCACGGTGTCAAACTGGCGGGTCAGGCCGAAGGTGTGAATGGCTTGTGTGGTCATCAAACTCCTCTTTGTGTGTTCAGTAGCGTGGCAGCTCCGTCGCCCGGTATCCTAATATTACTCCAAAATCCCTGGTTGAGGTATCGGTCACGTGGCGAGTCCGGGACCTGCCAGGGTGGGCTAGTCCTTTCCTGGTCAGATGACCAGGAGTGGTGGGTTGCGGTTCAACATGGATGGCTGCGCCCGTCCATAGTCCGGAAGGCGACGACCGGATGCCGGCTGCTGCCACAGGCCCGGGGGAGCAAGCATGAAACCCGGACGGCCGCATCCGGCCAGGGCTTGCCTACCGGAGCCGGCGCTCCGGGCTACATGATTTGGCTCCGGGGTTGTGTGGTGCGTGGCTGCACCTTTTCGGGCCAGAGCATTCGTGTCATCCGTGCTCGCAAAAAAGCGGTCAGCGCGTCAGTTGTGTTGCGTAGGGTGCGGCGCTGCGCTGTACCACCTGGGAGTGGGCCAGCGCCTCCAGGGTCCAGGCCTTGACCGCCTCGCGCCAGGCCCCCGCGGCTGCGTCCCCCTGGGGCAACCCGGTGAGATACAGTGGAGGCAGAGTCCAAGCGTT
>JARRJX010000258.1:0-4284 GCA_037388645.1 Chloroflexota bacterium | reverse complement strand
CCACGGCCTCTACCACCGAGGAGTGGATGTCGAAAGTGGGCGGGTTCTCCAGGTGTTTCTTAACCGCGCACAGCTGGGCTGAGCGGATCACCGCATCTTTATACTTCTCCGGGAAAGTCGGCGGCACCTGGATGTCCAGCTCCACATGGCTGACCATGTGAGTGAGCGGGTCCCTGTCCATGCGCTGGATGATGCGGACGCCGTCGGTGGGAATGCCACGCTGCTGGCAGAAGCCCAACACATAAATCCCGGCGCAGGTGCCCATCGAGGCCAGAAACAGGGCAAAAGGAGAGGGCGTTACGCCGTCCTGGTCGGTTTGAATGACCATGCCGCCCATCAGCGCGTCGACACGCTGCCCACCGGGAAAAACGATCTCCATTTCCATACTGACTCCATCCTTTTTTACTGTTTGTTTTATTTTTCACGATATGTTTATTAGATGCAGGTGAGGCAAAAAGGTTGCATGGATGGGCCAGCCAACAGGCTGTTGGGAAGAGGCCGGGCCGGTGTCCTCCAGCTCGGCCTGGCCCAGGCGCAATTCGTGAATTTCATCACGATATGTGACATATGTCACGGTTTTTTCAGTGTATTGTGAAATATATAACTAAGCAAAAAGGGGGTATGCTATCAGTGTCTTAGAGACAGACAACCTGGCACTGAGGAAGCGGCGAAGGCCATCTTCGTGCAGCGTGTTAACCCCTTCTGACACTCTGCGGCTTCCTTAACAAAACAGGGCGGTAGACCCACCGCCCTGTTTTGTTTCTCAGCGATCCTGTCCCGCCAACCGCTTCACCTCAAGCGCCGTCAGCCTTCGCCACTCGCCGGGCTGCAAGCTGCCCAGCTCGACCGGGCCGATGGCGACCCGAACCAGTCGCAGCGTGGGATGGCCGACGGCGGCTGTCATCCGCCTGACCTGCCGGTTGCGCCCCTCGCGCAGCGTGAGGCGCAGCCAGGCGGTTGGGATCGACTTCCGGTAGCGGATCGGCACCGGGCGCGGGGGGAGCAAAGGCTCGGCGTCGAGCAGATCGGCCTGGGTGGGGCGGGTTTTGCCCCCTTTGATCTCAACCCCGGCCCGCAGCCGGGCCAGCGCCTCGGCCCCCGGAATGCCCTCCACCTGGGCCAGGTATACCTTGGGCAGCTTGTAGCGAGGGTGGGTGATCCGGCTGGCGAGCCGCCCGTCGTCGGTCAGCAGGAGCAGCCCTTCGCTGTCTCTGTCGAGGCGGCCTGCCGGGTAGACTCCGGGCACGTCGACGAAATCGGCCAGCGTGGGCCGCCCCGCCTGGTCGGTAAAACGGCATAACACGCCGTATGGCTTGAACAGAGCCAGCGTGGGCATCACTCCCTCGACTCGCACACCACAACCGGTTTCCACAAACAAAACGCCCGCACCAACCGGTACGAGCGTGCCTGCTGCCGTGATAAAGCGGGAAGGGCTACACAGCCGCCTTCGCCGTGTCGACGATCCGGATGAACGCTTCCGGGTCGCGGACGGCGATGTCCGCCAGCGACTTCCGATCCAGCTCGATGTTCGCCTGCTTCAGCGCGTGGACCAGGCGGCTGTAGGACATGCCGTTCAGGCGGGCCGCCGCGTTGATGCGAACGATCCACAGGCGGCGCAGGTCACGACGCCGGGTGCGGCGGTCGCGATAGGCATACCACAGCGATTTGAGCATCGCCTCGTTCGAGCGGCGGTACAGACGGCCCCGCGTCCCATATTGGCCCTTGGTCAGGTTGAGTACTTTCTTGTGGCGTCTCCGGGTAACGGTGCCACCTTTCACTCTGGTCATAAAAATAATCCTCGTCTGGTGGGGTTGGTAAAAACCGGAAAGTTACTTCAGCTACCAAACCTGTTCTTTGCCCGGTTTTTACTTGAGGTTTCACGAAAGTTTTTAGAAAACTTTCTGTGAAACACTTTAGGCGGGCGGGTTGGCCTTATACTTCTTCATGTAAGGGGCCAGGCGCTTGACGCGGCGCTTCTCGGCGTTATTGCTCACCTCTACCATCTCGCCGAACATCTTCCTGGTGCGCTTCGACTTATTACGGCGCAGGTGGCTCTTAGGCCCCTTTGTACGCATGATCTTGCCGGAGCCGGTGGTGCGGAAGCGCTTGGCTGTCGCCTTGTGTGTTTTCAGCTTGTACTTTTTGTTCTTTTGTTTCTTGCCCACGAATATACTCCTGGTTTGCGAGTCCGTCCGACTCGCAGCAATCAATTGTATCGCATTAAAAGGCCGGATGCACGTGCATCCGACCGGCATTCACCTGTATCCGCTGCTGCTCAGAAAAACGGCAGAGCGTGGTTAGCGAGCCTGCTTGGGTGCCAGCACCATCAACATGGTGCGCCCTTCCATGCCTGGGCGCTGCTCGATCACGGCGACATCTTCCAACTCCGCCGCGATCTCGTCCAGCGCTTCAAGCCCGATCTCCGGGTAGGTGATCTCGCGGCCCCGGAAACGAATACGCACCCGCACCTCCATGCCGTCTTCCAGCCACCGCCGGGCGTCACGCACCTTGAAAGATCGGTGGTGGTCGGTCGTCTTGGGGCGCAGCCGGATCTCTTTGATCTCGACGGTCTTTTGCTGCTTGCGCGCCTCGCGCTCTTTTTTAGCCTGCTCGTACTGGAACTTGCCAAAGTCCATGATCTTGCAGACCGGCGGGTCAGCGCCCGGCGCGACCTCGACCAGGTCAAGGTCCGCATCGTACGCCATGTCCTGCGCCTCTCGCAGGCTGACGACGCCTATATTCTTTCCATTTCCATCGATCAATCGTACTTTTGGTACTTTGATTTGATCGTTGATCCGGTATTCTGTTGGAGTCCCCTTCTTTGTTATCGCGCGCTCCTTATGATTAATGAAAGAATCGTATAATACCGGGATTTAAGCTCTCTGTCCGAGTGTACCATAGCGACATAGTGAAGTCAACAGGCACAAAATAGCTGACGCAGCTCAGAAAACAAACCGGGCTTGACAGAGCCGGAAGAGATCGGTATGATATATATGGTTTGTATTTCAAACTAGTTTGTGGATATTAACGCGCGAGAGCGCGCAGGAGCAAAGCAATACGATGTCTGAACAAATTGACGGGATCATCCGGCGGACGCGGGGGTACTGGTACAGCGATGGCTTCGTCGAGCTTTTCATCGGCGGCCTGTTCGCCCTGATCGGCGGGATGCTGTTCGTGCAATCACGGATGCTGTCGGGTTCCATCCTGATGGTCATCTTCGCGGTGGGCGTGCCTCTCCTGATCATAGGCGGCAGCCTGCTGAGCAAGCAGGTCGTGCACTCCCTGAAAGAGCGCGTCACCTACCCGCGCACCGGCTACATCGCCTATGAGAAAAAGCGCGAAACCGGCCAGCGGCGCTGGTTCATACCCGCCTTCGCCCTGCTGCTGGCGTTGGCCTACTTAGGGGCCGACCTGCTCACCAGCGATACACAGGTCGACCTGTCGCGCTTCGGCGTGGCCTTCATGGTGGGGGTGATCGGCGGGGCGTCGTTCGCTTACGTCGGGTATACCGTCGGCGTGGCCCGGTTCTACGCCCTGGGCGCGCTGGCAGCCGTGTTGGGCGTGGCCGTGACGGTCGCCGGGCTGGGCGACGTGCTGGGGACGGCGGTCGTGTTTATCGGGTTGGGGGCAGCCCAGGTGATCAGCGGGGCGCTCACCCTGGCGATCTACCTGAGCCGCAACCGAGAGACAACAGAAGAGGCGGACTGACATGGACGAACCAATCGAGACCGCCGGAGCGCTGCGCGACCTGGTGGAGGTCGACCGCCTGCTCCACGAGCCAGCCCGGCTGGTGATCGCCGCCATCCTCTACGCGGTGGAGAGCGCCGACTTCCTCTACCTGCTGCGCGAGACCGGCCTGACGAAAGGCAACCTCTCCTCGCACCTGTCCAAATTGGAAGGGGCCGGGTACGTCGAGGTCGAGAAAACCTACCAGGGGAAAAAGCCGCGCACCATCTGCCGGATGACCGGCCAGGGCAGAACGGCGTTCGCAGCCTACCGCGACCGGCTGCGGAGCGCCGCCGACTGCCTCCCCGACTAGCAACCAGAAAACGCCGGCATCCTCATGAGGGTGCCTGCGCTGCTGTTGACCACACCCCAAGCACGGAGATTATCCTGGGACGTTGCGCTCCAAATCCGGCAGAAGCACCACGCTCTCTTGCTCGTTCGGATCGGTGCGGGCCAGAATCGCCGTCGCAGGCTCGGAGCCGGTGTTGATCGGCAGGTGCGGCATGCCCGCCGGGATGTAGAGGTACTCGCCCGCCCGGACGGTGAGATGCTCCCGCA
>JARRJX010000257.1:0-4292 GCA_037388645.1 Chloroflexota bacterium | reverse complement strand
CGCCCGGCGGCTCCCATGATGACGAGCTTTTGTGTTTCCATGCATTCTCCTCGGAGCAGCATTCCAGTTACTTAGCTTGTCAGCCAGCAGCGCTATGAGATCGCGGTGCAAGCCACCCTGGCAGATATGTAAAAAACCCTCCGCAGGTGGAGGGTTCAGTACGTTTGATGGACCTGAGGAGACTCGAACTCCTGACCTCTACAGTGCGATTGTAGCGCTCTCCCAGCTGAGCTACAGGCCCGCTCGATTGCCACGTCATTCTAGCGGGTCGGTGGGGCGTTGTCAAGCCAGGTTGAGGTCGCCCGCCGCCGGGCAGTCGCCCAACGACGTGGCGGCCTGTACCCCGTTGACGATTGCCTCCGCCACCACCTCGGCGGCGTAGGCCCCGATCAGGCTGACGTTCGCCTTTTTCTGGCCGGTCGCCAGGGCGAAGATCGTATCCCCGTCGAACTGGGTGTGGGCGGGCCGGATGGTGCGCGCCAGCCCGTTGTGGGCCATTTGGGCGACCTTGTTTGTCTCCTCTTTCGTCAGGCGGGCGTTCGTCGCCACGACGCCGATCACGGTGTTGCGGGCGGCGATCTTGGCGATCGTCTTGCCGACCAGCGTGCGCATCGTCGCCAGGGTGTCGGCGTAAGTGTCCCCCTTAGGCGGCTTGCGCACCCCGGCGATGATCGCGCCGCTGGCCGGGTCGATCACGTCGCCAAAGGCGTTCACCGCCACCAGCGCCCCGACGACCAGCCCGCCGCCCAAATCGGCGCTGGCCGTGCCAATGCCACCCTTGGTCTGGAATCCTGCACCAAACACGCTGCCCACCGTGCAGCCGGTGCCCGCGCCCACCGATCCCTGCTCGACGGGGCCATCGCCAGCCGCCTCGCAGGCGGCGCGCCCCATCGCCGCGTCCGGGCGTACGGTAGGGTCGCCGATGCCCAGGTCGAACAGGATCGCCGCCGGTACGATGGGCACTTTTGCCACCTGCGCGTCGTAGCCGACCCCCTGCGCTTCCAGGTAGGCCATCACCCCGCCCGCTGCATCCAGCCCGTAGGCGCTCCCCCCGGCCAGCAGAACGGCGTGCGCCTGCTCGACCAGGTGCATGGGGCGCAGCAGGTCGGTCTCGCGGGTGCCGGGCGCGCCGCCTCGCTGGTCGACTCCGCCGGTCGCCCCCGCCTCACACAGCACCGCCGTGCAGCCGGTGATCGCCGCCATATCCTGCGCGTGCCCGACTTTGATCCCCGGCACGTCGGTGATCGCGTTATGCCGCGTCTTTGCCATGTCCAGCCCCTAACAAAAAGCGCCCCAGGGCGCTGCTCTAACCAGTATCTTCAGAACCGCTCTCCGGCTCCTCCTCGTCGATGTCTAAGATCAACATCGCCTTCTCCGCCATCGGCTCCGGCACTATCACGTCGATCATGCCCAGAATGCCAACGCTGACCGGGATTGCCGTGCTGGCTGCTTCGTGCCGCAGCTGAGCGGGAATCCCCTCGTCACGCAGCCGGGCAATCGCCAGGGCCGCCTGGGCCATGTTGAAGACGGCCAGAACCGGCACCCAGGGTACCGGCTCGTCATCCCCCTTCCCGGCCTCACCGGCCTTTTCCTCACTCCGTGCCGCGCGCCTGGGCCTCCCCAGCCCGTGCAGCAGACCAGCCACCAGACCGCTTACCATCATCATCCCCCACCAACTAAATGTCTACGTAAACCGTCGAAGCCGCGCCCTTTCGTACCTATCCGAAATGAGCGCCAATGGAACATCGGGGCGAATTTGCGGATAGGTATTAAGTAGACTCACCCTGTGGCTCGTAGCGCGCCGCCGTCTTGGCCGCCGGGAGCACCACGGTAAACGTGGTGCCCTGCCCTGGCTGGCTTTCCACCCACACCCGTCCGTTGTGCAGGTCGACGATTGAGCGCACGATGCTCAAGCCCAGGCCCAGCCCCTGAAAATCCGTCTTGTTCTTGTCGACGCGGTAGAACTTATCGAAAATGTGTGGCTGATCCTCCGCCGGGATGCCGATCCCGGTATCGGACACAACCAGCACCGCCTCGCCCCCTTCCTCAAAGAGCGAGACCCCCACCACGCCACCATCGGGCGTGTATTTGATCGCGTTACTCACCAGATTCATGAGCATCTGCCGCAGGCGGATCGGATCGCCAAACACCTGGGGGACATTCCCGGCGACATTGACCGTGAGCAACTGATGCTTGACATCCGCCTGACCTTTGAGCGCCTCAATCGTATGGCGGACGACCTGATCGAGCGACGCCCGCTCGCGGTGTCGATCCAGTCCGGCCTCGATCTGGTTCAACTGAAGCAGATCGTCGATCAAGTCCGTGATCGATTGGACACTGGCCTTGATGTTCTCGCCAAAGTCGCGCTGTTTGTCGTTCAGGTTGCCCATCCGATCGATCAGGTCCACGTAGGTCAGGATCGCGGTCAAGGGGGAGCGCAGGTCGTGCGAGGCCATGGTGAGCAGCTCGCTCTTGATGCGGTTCAGCTCTTTCAAATGGGTGATGTCCTGCATCACAATCGCCCGGCCCACCCCCTTCACCTCGCTGACCTGGGCGTTGAACACCCGGCCATCGGGCAGTTCCACCTCGCCGTGCCGGACCAACTGATCGGGGTCGTCGTCTAACAGATCGAGCAGCGCGCTGCTCTGGGTCACGTCGGCCAGCCAGCGCCCGACCGGCCCCTCCGGCCCGACGCCATTCAAGAACTCGTGCCCCACGTAGTTACACAGCGCCACCCGGCCCTCGTAATCGACCAGGATCACCGCGTCCTGAATCTGCTGCACGATGCGCGAGAGCTTGGTGCGCTCGGTCTCGCTGGTGGCGTAAAGCTGCGCGTTGACGATCGCGATCGCCGCATAGTCGGCCAGCGCCGAGATGATCCCCACATCCGCCTGTGAGAGCGGACGGTCGACGATCCGGTTGTGCACGCCCAGGACACCAATCACCCGATCTTGCACCTTCAGAGGCGCGTATAACAGGCTGTGCACCAGGTAGTGCGTCTTGATCTTCTGCTGGCCTTCCCCGATCAGCAGGGGCGTCCCGGTGCGGATCACCCGCCCGGCCAGGCTGTCTCGCACCGCCAGGCGCATACTTTGCAGGCCCGCCGCCAGGTTCTTCGACACACGCACGTACAGCTCGCCGGTCTCCTCGTCGACGAGCATCAGGGTGCCCTCTTCCGCCCCCGTCAGGTAGACGGCGGCTTCGGTCACGCGGAAGAGAATCTGCTCCAGGTCGAGCAGCGAAGTGACCGATTTGCCGATCGAGATCAGCGTGTTGAGCGCGTCCAGCCTGCGCTGGTCGGGCACACCGGTGCGCACCGACCCGACCCGCGTCGCGCCCAGGATGCGGTGGATCGCCTCCTGTAATTCGATGGGGTCGAAGGGCTTGATGAAGTAATCCATCACCCCGGCGCGCAGCGCGCGCGAGGCGATCTCCTCCGAGCCTTCGGCGGTGATCAAAATCGCGGGGATGTCGGAGCCGGACTCGCGAAGCTCCTCCATCATTTCCAGGCCGGTCAGGCCGGGCATGGCCTGATCGGTGATGATCAGGGCAGGGGAGTCTTTCAAGGCGTGTGAAAGCCCCTCGCTGCCATCTTTGGCGGTGCTGACCTCGAAGCCCTCAAGCTGGACGAGCTGGATCAGGAACTCCCGCATCTGCTTGCTGTCATCAACGACGAGAATCTTTTCGCCTGCCACAAATTAGAGACCTTTGTCTATCCATGCCATTCAACTTGCCCGTTGTTGTCGATCAGCGTTGACTGGCCCCCTTGATGTGAATTATACATGGATGGGGTGAACGGCGCATAGGAACGTTCATGCGATTGACTTTGGTCAGGCGGAAACGAGGCGTGAATGATAGATACCAGTCATTCATCCAGAAACGAACACAAGACCCGGCACGGGCCAATCACATGCTCTACTACTACATATTCAGAACCATCCCATGCAAGTCGCATCTGCTCTTGATATCGCGGCCCAATGCTCAACGAACTCGCTGTGCCGGGTGTTTCCAAGACAATGTCCCATATACCATCATCGTCGGGATCGGTCAGGCTGAATTGAGCCTGAGACATCGATACTTCCTCGGTTATACGCTCGACGTAAACGCCATCAGCCCATTCAATTACCTGAACGTGGTGTGTACAGATACTTACGCCGCAAAATCCCCACACAAACACAATATCAGGGACACCATTCGCATTGATGTCCCTGACGGTGTGGATGCCTGACAGCGAATCCCCATCAAGCGCAATAGACGTTAGCTCGTATGAAGGATGTCCATCATCAAAAATC
>JARRJX010000256.1:0-4292 GCA_037388645.1 Chloroflexota bacterium | reverse complement strand
ATCTGAAGGTTGGACGGGGCGCAGCAGCATGTGCGCTGCGCCCCGTTGGGAAATGGGACTGAATGGACAACTCGATCCCTTACATCGAAAAGAGGGGGCAAGAATGAGACTCTCAATCTCAATGATTTTCAAGGCCGGGCTTATCTGGGGGGTGGTTGCAATCCTGCTGGCTATTATCAGCAGCGTGCTAGCTCCGCTCCTACCGGTGGTGACCGGCCTCACGCTGGCGACTTTTGCCTTCACGATGGCGGGAGTCCACTACGCCGCCAAATCACGCGGTGACCTTTTGAGCAGCGGCCTGGGCGGAGCGCTGGCGGGTGTGGTGGCCGCCATACTGCTGCTGCTGATCCGGTTTGTGCCGGTGTTGAATCTCCCCACCCCGGGTGGCACACCAACCGATCTGATCGGCGCGCTGGCAGTCGGCTTGCTGGCAGGCGCCGCCGGAGGGTTGGCCTTCAACGCCATTGTGCGATAGAGGCAGACAGCGCATCCGATAGTTCATAGACTGAGTAAACATAGGAGAAGACACAATGGAAAATCAAAACCAGGAACAACAGCATAACGGTAACCAGGCAATACTCTTTTTGATCGGAATGTTGCTGGGTGGGCTGGCTGGCGCGGCGGCGATGCTGCTGATGGCACCCCAATCGGGTAAAAAGACCCGCGACCAGATCCAGCACAAAAGCATCGAACTGCGAGATCAAGCAACTGAGACCGTGGGAAACGCGATGGCGCAGGTTCGCCAGACAGCGCAGCAGATCACAGGTGATGTACGCGAGAAGGCTGAAGAGCTCCAGCAGCGCGGTCACGATACGCTCGACGAGCAGCGGGAACGGTTATCCACATTCATAGAAGGCAGGGACAAGGACATCGAAGTTCCCGCATGACAACTTGAGGTTTTCGCATAATCCCATCTCTGGCCTAAGGGAGGGCAGAAGTAGCATTCTATGTCATGGAGATGGCCAAAACCTCCCTACTCAAAAATGCCAAGGTTGCCATCACTGAACATGACATCAGCCCTACCCTTCTTCTGGGCAGCCAGCCGGTCAGTCTGTCGAGCGATGGAAACGGCGCTGGAGTTAAGGCAAGAGACGTGAAGGAATAATCGATGAAAGAAGTAGGGAATAAGAAATGGAGACCACCCTGTATGTCATCGCATTGTTTGTAATTATGGCTCTTTCGCTGGCGGCAGTTGGTGAGTACAGGAATAGGCGGTAGCACATGCGACATCATCGCGCATTGTATGAACCGATGGGTTAATCATAACCCTGTCATCAAGAAGACTCGGGACGCAAAACCAAAATGACAGAGAATAAATTGCGAACACGGGAAGCGGGTCGGATCGAGGCTGAGGTAAAGAGTCAGGACTAGACAATCGACCGGGGCCAGGCCCCTGCAAGAGTCCCGCCAATGACACCTGCTTATGCTCAAATCGGAAGGAGAAACCGATGCGAATTCTGTTTGTTTACCCTGAGTTCCCGGATACTTTTTGGAGTTTCAAGCACGCGCTCAAGTTTGTCCGCAAGAAGTCCGCTGCACCACCGTTGGGCCTGCTGACCGTAGCAGCCATGCTGCCTCCCGAATGGGAAAAACGGCTGGTTGACCTCAACGTAACTGGCCTAACTCAGGCAGACCTGGCATGGGCCGATTATGTCTTTGTCAGCGCCATGATCGTGCAGCGCGATTCGGCGCGGGCGCTCATTGCTCGCTGTAAGGAAGCCGGTGTGAAGGTAGTGGCGGGAGGGCCGCTGTTCACCATGGAACATGACCATTTCCCGGAAGTGGATCACTTTGTGCTCAACGAAGCTGAACTGACCCTGCCGCCTTTTCTGGCAGACCTGGCTAACGGGTGTGCCCAACCCATCTACACCACGACCGAGTTCCCGGATATCCGCCAGACACCGGTACCACTGTGGGAACTGGCGAACCTCAAGCAGTACGACACGGTTAGCCTTCAGTTCTCCCGAGGCTGCCCCTTCAACTGCGACTTTTGCAACGTAACGGCGCTATTGGGCCATCGTCCGCGTGTAAAGACCGCCGCGCAGATCGTCGCCGAGCTGGACAGCCTGTATGCGCTGGGCTGGCGCAAGAGCGTCTTTTTTGTGGACGACAACTTAATTGGCAACAAGAAGCATCTCAAGTCTGAACTATTGCCGGCGTTGATTGAATGGCGGAAGGGCAAGAACGGGGTGCCGTTCAATACGCAAGCGTCGATCAACCTGGCGGACGATGCGGAGCTGATGACGCTGATGACGCAGGCAGGGTTCAACACTGTGTTTGTCGGCATTGAAACACCTAACGAAGACAGCCTGGTTGAATGCAGCAAGACCCAGAACAAGGGCCGAGACCTGGTTGAGAGCGTGAAGCGGCTCCAACGCGCTGGCCTTCAGGTGCAGGGTGGTTTCATCGTCGGCTTTGACAGCGATACCACCTCGATCTTCCAGCAGCAGATTGATTTCATCCAGAGGAGCGGCATTGTGACGGCGATGGTTGGGCTACTGCAGGCTCCTCTGGGCACGCGCCTGTACGAGCGCATGCAAAGAGAAGGCCGCCTGGTGAGTGAGCTTTCGGGTGATAACACGGATGGATCGACCAACATCATCCCCGGGATGGGGCTGGATACACTGCGCGAAGGCTATCGCAAAATTCTGGGCCAAATCTATGCACCCCAGCTCTATTACGAGCGCGTTCTAACTTTTCTCCGCGAATACCAGCCGCCCAAGATCAGGATCAGTCTGGACCTGCAGCACATTCTGGCCCTTGGACGCTCCATCTACCAACTGGGCATCCGGGGCGTGGAGCGCACACATTATTGGAGGCTCTTTTTCTGGACACTCTTCCGGCGTCCACGGCTGTTCCCGCTGGCTATCACGCTTGCCATCTACGGCTTCCACTTCCGCATGGTCGCCGAGTTACATGTGAGCTGAAGGTGAGTTTAGTCTCAGTAGAACGATGTGGTCGGTGGGTTTCCCCCGATTTGGTGGACGATCAGTTAAGACCCACTCGGTTGCTGCTGCTCAAAAGTTCTCGGGCTGAGATAGCCCAATGACGAATGACGTCGCTGCCGATTGTAGAAGGTCTCGATGTATTGGAAGATGTCGATGATTGCCTCCCGACGGGTTCGATAGAGGCGATGACTGACCCGCTCCGCTTTGAGTGAGGCAAAGAAACTCTCGGCAGGGGCGTTATCGTAACAGTTGCCTGTGCCGCTCATGCTGGCCTGAATGTGATGCTGCTTGAGCATGTTCTGAAAGCTCTGACTGGCATACTGGCTGCCCTGGTCGGAATGGTGAATGAGCCCTTGGCCTGGCTTTCGGCGAGACACGGCCATGTGCAGGGCCCGTTCAACCAGGTTGCTGTATAAACGGGTATCCATTGCCCAACCGACCACCAGCCGTGAAAACAGGTCGATGATAACAGCCAGATACAGCCATCCTTCATCGGTGCGGATGTAGGTAATGTCAGCGACCCATTTTTCATTCGGCTCACTGGCCGTGAAATCCTGTTCGAGCAGGTTAGGAGCAACCGGATCTCCGTGGTCAGAGTTCGTCGTTGTTTTGTAGTGTCGCCGCCGCTTGGCCTGGATATTATGCCGCCGCATCAGGCGTGCCACGCGGTTCAGACTACAGGCATGACCCTGTGCTTGCAACTCGGCGTGAATACGTGGGCTACCATAGGTCTCACCACTGTCTTGATGCACCTTGCGGATGGCTTTCACAAGCTGCTCATTTTCCTGCTCGCGCTGGCTCGGTGGTCGATTGCGCCATCCGTAGTAGCCACTGGGAGACACGTCGAACACCTTACACATGCGAACGACAGGCCAGACGTCTTTGTGTTCGTTGATGTATCGCCACTTCATTTCTGTGTCTCCGAGAAGATGGCGATGGCCTTTTTTAAAATATCGCGCTCCTGCTGGACGACCGCAAGCTCACGCTCCAGCTCGCGGATGCGCTCTTGCTCAGGGGTCAACTGGCCCTTGCCCAGGAATGCCTGGCTGCCGTTTTCGCGGTACTTGCGCCGCCACTTGTACAGTAAACCCTGGGGAATGTCCAGGTCACGCTCGATCTGGGCAACTGTCTTGCCGCTGGTGTCGCTCAGCTCAACCGCATTGCGCTTGAATTCGGTTGTGTAGATGCGTCGTTTCTTACTCACAGTTTTCCCTCCGTTTTGTTAGTGTACTGTCTTATCTCTCAGTCCACTATTTCGGGGGAATTCCACCACTACCGACCCGGCCAGGCGGCTTATTCCCCCCAAGCGTGCAGAAAAACAAATCCGCTATCTTCTGGAGCCAG
>JARRJX010000255.1:0-4296 GCA_037388645.1 Chloroflexota bacterium | reverse complement strand
AATGCCCCATACCTTGGCCGGTTGGCTTTGAGATCCGGGTCGTGGGAGCAATAAAAGAATTCGTAACCCTTTTCCTCAGCTCGCCTGCGCACCCTGGTTTGATACATGCTGTGATCCATGAAAGACAGGTCGAGATAGATATCATCCTTGCTCTGCCCCCTAAAGCATGATTCCAGCATGGAAAAATTTACAAGGTAGAGCAGTTCCCTGCCCAACCTGTCTTTGAAAATATGTGGAATGATCCGTGGCATTCGAACACTCCTCACCGTTGCCAGATCGCCCCCGGTTGCTGTACTGTATGCTTATGAGAGACTCAGCCCGCGCCACCTCCCTCGCCCTGCTGGCGGCTGCCTGCCTCTCGGCGGGCATGCTGGCTTTTGAGCTGGTGCTTACGCGCCTGTTCGCGCTCGCCCAATTCTACCACTTCGCCTTCATGGTTATCAGCCTGGCGCTTTTAGGTGGAGGTGCGGCGGGTTCCGCTCTGACAGCCTGGCCCCGGCTGGGCCGGTCTCCCGGATGGTGGTCGGCGGGCTTTTCCGCCGGGACACTCACGAGCCTGCTCATCCTGAAGGAAATCCCCTTCGACTCGTACGCCATCGCCTGGGATGCGCGCCAGATCGGATACCTGGCGCTCACCTTCGCCGGGGCGGCACTCCCTTTCCTCTGCGGTGGATTCGTCATCAGCGGCCTGCTGGCGGACGAACCAGCCAGCGCGCATCGTGTCTATGGGGCCAACCTGGCCGGATCAGCACTGGGCAGCCTGGGTGTCCTAACCCTGCTCGGCTGGCTGGGCGGCGAGTCTTCCCTGTTGGTCAGCGGCGTGCTGGGGCTACTCGCCGCAGGGCTGTTTGCACTCCAGCGAACCGGGAACCGCCGAGAGCGGAGCCTGTCGCTGGCAGGCGTGTTGGCCGCAGTGACGGCCTTGAGCACGATGGCCGTCCTGCGCCCGGCCTGGCTCGCCGTGGAGCTTTCTCCCTACAAGAGCCTCTCACAGGCCATGCTTGCGCCGGGCGCAGAACACACCGTCTCCGCCTGGAGCGCCGCCGTGCGAGTTGACATCGTCGAGAGCGATTCAATCCACAGCTTCCCAGGCCTGAGCCAAAACGCCCTGCTCATGCGGCCTCCCACCCAGGCCGGGCTGACCCGCGACGGCGATAACCTGATGCCCCTCACGGCGCTTGCGCCGGAAGACGCGATGGCAAGGACGCTGGCCGAGAACGTCCCGCTGGCCGTGCTCGCCGACCTGCCCTCACAGCCTGAATGCAACGCGAACCGATGCCCGACGCTGATCCTGGAACCCGGCGGCGGCTGGGATGTCCTGACGCTCCTCGCCCTGTCCGAGGGGGAGCCGATCGCTACCGGCGCGGTCACAGTTGTCGAAGAAGAACCGCTGGTGGTGGATATCCTTCAGAACGAATATCCAGCCTATACTCTTGGCCTGTTCGACGACCCGCGCTTGCGGGTGATGGCCGTGCATGGGCGCACGTTCGTCCGGCGCACCCGTGACACCTACGGCACAATCGACGTGGCACTCTCCGACTCGTTCCACCCGGTTACGTCAGGCGCTTTCACCCTCAGCGAGGACTATCGCTACACGGTCGAGGCGCTGGAGGATTACCTCGACCGGCTGGCACCGGGCGGCGTGCTGATACTCACCCGCTGGCTGCAAACGCCGCCCACCGAATCGCTGCGCGTCCTGGCGACGCTGGACGCTGCGCTCAGGGCGCGGGGAGAGGGGCAGCCCGGCGACCACATCGGGGCTTTCCGCACGCTGCGGACGATGACGTTCGTCGTCAGCAATACACCGCTCACCGGCGACCAGCGGGCGGCCATCCGGGATTTTGCCGCCTCACACGGGTATGACCTCGTCTGGCTGCCCGACATCAGGCCGGAGGAGGTGAACCGCCACCTGCGCCTGCCAGAACCCGCCTACTACAACGCCTTTTCGGCACTGTTGGCCGACCCGGCAGGCTTCACCCGAAGTTACGAGTTCGACATCCGCCCACCCACCGACAACCGGCCATTCTTCTTCCAGTACTTCCGCTGGCGGCAGACCCCGGATATCCTGGCCGGATTGGGCCATTCCTGGCAGCCTTTTGGCGGGAGCGGCTACCTGGTGCTGATCGCGCTGTTGGGTCTGGTGACGCTGCTGGCGGCGGTGTTGATCGTCGGGCCGCTTGCCTTCCGCCGCAGGGAGGGCGGCCTCAAACAAACACCGCCGGGGATGCGGCTCCGGGCGTTTGCGTACTTTGCGACGTTGGGACTGGGCTTCCTCTTTATCGAGATCCCCCTGGCACAGCGTTTCATCCTCTACGTCGGCCAGCCGGTGACGGCGCTGGCCGTCGTCCTCTTTGCCTTGCTGTTGTTCTCCGGGCTGGGCAGCCTGAGCGCGCCGCGCTGGCGGTTGGACCGGGCGCTGGCGGCCCTCGTCGGCCTGACGCTTCTTTTTCCGCTGATACTGGAGGGCGTGTTCGCCGTTTCGCTGGGGTGGCCGCTGGCAGCGCGGGTGATGATCGCGGTCACGTGCCTCGCGCCGCTCGGCCTGCTGATGGGTGGGCCCTTCGCACGCGGGCTGGGGCTGGTGGAGCAAGCCGCGCCGGGGCTGGTGCCCTGGGCCTGGGCCATCAACGGCAGCGCCTCCGTCGTCAGCGCGGTTCTGGCGATGATCGTTGCGCTCAACTGGGGGTTCTCAGCGGTCTTATGGATCGGGGCCGGTACCTACGCTATCGCGCTCCTGGCGCTTGGGCCGCTCGCCCGTTGAAACAGGAGGAATCCGCATCAACCGGCGCGATCAGCTCTCCTTCACATCGCGGGTGAGCGGGACAAACCGCACGCCGCCCAGGCTCTCCGTCGTGACCTCATCGCCGTGCCGCTCGACGAGCCACAACTCCTGGTAGCCGCCCACCGGCCCAACCGGGATCACCATTCTCGCGCCATCGGCAAGCTGGCTCACCAACGGTGGCGGGATGTGATCCGGCGCAGCCGTCACGATGATGGCGTCAAACGGGGCGTGATCCTCCCAGCCGTAGTAGCCATCGGCGTGCATTACTTCGACCCCGTCGTAGCCGAGCCGCTCCAGTGTTTCGGTCGCGCGCTCCGCCAACGCCCCGATGATCTCGATGCTGTATACCTGGTCGACGATCTCGGCCAGCACGGCGGCCTGGTACCCTGAGCCTGTCCCGACCTCCAGCACCACGTCATCGCTCTCCAGAGCCAGCGATTCTGTCATCAGGGCCACGATGTATGGCTGCGAGATCGTCTGCCCGTAGCCGATGGGCAAAGGGTGATCCTGATAAGCGCCGTCTCGATACTCCGGCGGCACAAACTCATGCCGGGGAACAGCAAGCATGGCTTCAATGACGACCGGGTCGCTCACACCGCGTGCCACAATGGTTTGCTCGACGAGCTGCTTGCGCTGCTCGGAGTAGGCCGTGGTCGTCGGCTCGACAGTCTCTGTGGAGGGCTGAGGAGGTGTGGATGTGGGCGGGGATGTAGGCGGGGATGCAGACTGGGGAGGTGCGGATGCTGGCTGGCTGGCTTGACATGCCGTCATCACCAGCGCGCCGAGCAGCAGCCCGATCCACCTTCTGGTTTCGCCCACCCATTCACCCCCTGTCTTGCCAGGACGCTCTTACAATAACATTCTAGCACGGAATCGGTGGCTATCTGGCGCTGGAGATCGGAAGGTATCGAAATCGTTCCTTCAGCGGGCACCTTCCAGGAGGTAGAGGAGCGAAGCGCCGACCTCGCGGGTCATGTTGCGCGCCCGACGCCAGGGGGGCCACTCGGCGGGGTCGTCGGGGACGGGGGCGTGGTAGACGGTGAAGCCGTAGTCCGCGGCGATGTGGCCCGCCCGCCACTCGTGGAAGGGCGAAGTCACCAGCAGGATCGACTCGACTCCACGCTCGCGCAGGAGGGGGGCGACGTAGGCGATATTCTCCGCCGTGGTCTGCGAGCGATCCTCGACCAGGATCGCCTCCGGGGGCACGCCGCGCGCCAGCAGAATCTCCTGGGCGACGCGCGCCTCCTCACGCAATTCCTGCCGACGCGAGCCGCCGGTCAGGGCGATGAGGGGCGCGTAGCCGTCCTGGTAGAGGCGCAGCCCGTGCTCGATGCGGGCGAGGAAGTTGGGCGAGGGGCTGCCGTCGTAGTTGACGCCGGAGCCGGGGATCAGGATCGCATCGGCGGGGCGGGTCTGATCCTGCTGGCCGGTGTAGTCGATGGTGAGCAGCAGGGTATCGAACAGACCGCCCAGCAGGATGGCGATCAGCAGCGCGGCGCGGATCAGGCGGCGGG
>JARRJX010000254.1:0-4927 GCA_037388645.1 Chloroflexota bacterium | reverse complement strand
GTGCTCGTAGAACCACTGCACTCGATAGGGCTGGCCCTCGACCAGCTCGCGCAGGGACACCTGCCCCTGGCGTCCGTCAACTGCCAGATCAAGCACCTCGCCGGGCACCTCCAGCGCCGGGGCGAGGGCCTGGTATTCCTCGAAGGTGCGCGCCTGGGCAAGCTGCCAGCCGCCCAGGTCGGACTGGAGGGCGATGAACCCCTCCCGGTCGCCGATGCGCAGCGCGAGCGTCTCCGCGGCGACCGCCGCCTCCAGGTCGGCCTCCAACTGCCGCCCGACCTGGCGCAAGCGCCAGGCGACCGCGCCCGCCCCCAGGGCGGCGACGAACAACACCCCGGCCAGGACGCGGCGAACCCGCCGGGCGCGCCGCCTGCGGTCGACTGCGGCCTGCCGGTCTTCGCCGACCTCGTCCCAGCCACCCTCCGATTCGACTTCCCAATCCAGCTTGATGCCCACAGTCAGCTACCCACCGTCAGATTCCCATCTCATCCCACCATCCTACCGTCTCAAGCCGCCACTCACAACCACCGGGTTGCCAACGCTTGTTGACCGCACGCGCAGGGGAACGGTAAGCTATGGCGCGCAGCCAGGCGGCATCTTGCGGGCCGCCACCCGTCGTCGTCGCGGGGATCGCCCTGCGCCTGATCGCGCTCGGCTCGCACCCCTACGGGCTGTACCAGGACGAGGCGGTCAACGGGCTGGACGCCGTCCGCGTGTTAGAGGGATACCACCCCCTGTATTTCCCGGCCAATAACGGGCGTGAACCGCTGTTCATCTACCTGATGGCGGGCACAGTGGGGCTGTTCGGGCGGACGGCGCTCGGCGTGCGGGCTGCTGCTGCCCTGCTGGGGATCGCCACGCTGGCCGCTGCCTACCTGCTGGGCGCGGCGTGGGGCGGGAAGCGCGTGGGCGGGCTGAGCGCCGCGATCCTGGCCGTGACGCTGTGGCACGTGCACCTCAGCCGGGTGGGGTTCCGGGCGGTGGCGCTGCCGCTGTTCAGCGCGCTGGCGCTGGGGCTGGGCGCGGTCGGGCTGCGCCGGAGAAATCGCTGGGCGATGGTCGGCGCGGGGCTGGCCTGGGGGCTGAGCTTCTATACTTACATCCCCGCCCGCTTCACGCCGCTCGCCCTGGGCCTGATGCTGCTCTACGGCTGGCTGTGGCAGCGGGAGTGGCTGTGTGAGCGCTGGCGGCTGCTGGCCTGGGCAGGCGGGGCGGCGCTGATCGTCTCCCTGCCGCTGATCGGCCTGACCCTGCGACAGCCCGACCTGGTATTGGGGCGGGGCGGGCAGGTGGGCATCTGGCAGGAGAGCGTCAACCAGGGCCACCTGCTGGCGACGGCAGCCCTGAACACGATCCGGACGCTGGGCATGTTCGTCTGGCGGGGGGACACGATCTGGCGGCACAACGTGCCGGGGCGGCCCGTCTTCGGCCCGCTGCTGTCGATTGCCTTCGTGGGTGGGGCGGCGCTGGGAATCATCCACTGGCGGAAACGCCCCGCGCTGGCGCTGGCGCTGATCTGGGTCGCCGCCCTGATGCTGCCCACCATCCTGGCCGAGGACGCCCCCCATTTCTTGCGCGGGGTGGGCGTGCTGCCGGTAGCCGTGCTGATCCCGGCCTGCGCGCTCGACGCGGCGCTTGAGGCGGCGGACAACCACTTCTCCAATCGGCGATGGATTGGCTCGCTGGGAGCGATCGTCGTCCTTGTAGCGAGCACGGCCCTGACCGCCAACGCTTACTTTTTCTGCCGGGGGGATTCCGGCGAACGGACTTCACCCAACGCCTACACGGGCTGCTATCGAGGCGACCCGGTGCTGGGCTATTTCTTCCAGGCGGCAGCGACCGACCTGGCGGGGGCGATCAACGATGCGGAGGGGGCGGTCATCCTCGACCGCCGCCTGTGGGACGGCTTCCCCTCGGTGCGGTTCCTGGTGACGGACGACGACCGGGTGAGGCTGTACGACGAAGGCGAGCGCCTGGAGCGGGCCGCGCCGCCCTTCAGCCTGATCGCCTGGCCCCACGCCGACACCGGCCCGGCGCTGGGCGCGCTCCCGGCCCAATCGACAATCGAGGTCATCCCAGGGCCGCTCACCAGGGGCGACCTGGAGCCGGAGCCGTACCGGCTGTACGTGGAGTGGGTGGTTTCCGAGCTGGACGACGTGCCGCCCGCCCTGGCCGAGTTCGAGGATGGGATCGAGCTACTGGATGTCCGGGCCGCCCAGGCAGGCGACTCCCTGGCGATCACCCTACGCTGGCGCGCCGGGGAACCCCCCACCGCGCCGGTACAGGCGTTCGTGCACCTGCTGGACAGCGCGGAGTCGAGCGTGCTGGCTCAAGTTGACGAGCCGCCGGGGTCGATCTACTATCCCCCGTTGTCATGGGTGGCAGGAAGCGTTATTATTCAGCACGTGACGCTGCCAAGGAAGGATGTCAAGCTGGCCGAGGGCCTCGCCGAGGGCACCTTATCGATTGGGCTGTACGATCCCGCTACCCACACCCGACTGCACGTAACCCATACCTCAGCCCGCCAGCGTGACGACGCGCTGCTTTTATCGTTGGCAGGCCAGCTTACACGTTAGTTGAAAAGGACGAGTGGAAGAGGATGAAATCACTACGAATCGCGATCGCCGTCGCAGTGAGTGCACTGATGTTAGCTTGGGCGCAAACACCGGTGGAAGCCGCTCCCCTCGCCCAGGAGAATCTCGTAGCCAATGCTGGATTTGAAGCGGGGACCTGGCTGAAGGATGGCAAAGACGAATTGCAAGCCCCGGATAACTGGGACCTCTTTTGGGATTCCAGCCTGGATCGCCCGATGGGCTTCAACCCCAGCAACCAGGAGCAGGCCCGTTCTGGATTTAAAGCGGCCAGCTACTGGACCCAGGGCAAGCTGTACAACGCCGGGTTGCTCCAGTGGATTCGGGTAACGCCTGGGGCGACCTATCGCTTCACTATCTACGGCAAAAGCTGGTCGACCACCAACCGGGACGTGCGCACCTCGGACACGAACGTACAGCTCTACGTCGGCATCGACCCGACCGGCAACCAGACCTGGAACGCCGGGACCGTGCAGTGGTCGGGCGCTGTCTCCGCCTGGGACAACTATCAGCAGTTGTCGATTGAGGCCACCGCACAGGGCGATTTTATGACGGTGTTCGTCCGCTCCCAACCCGATTGGGCGGTCGAGCAGAGCGACACCTACTGGGACGACGCCTCGCTGGTCCAGATCTCCGAGGCCGCGCCCCAGGCAGAGGCCACCCAGCCACCGGCCCAGCAGCAACAGCAGCCGTCCAGCGGCGTGCCCGCCGGGTCGATCCCACGCTCGACCCCCAACGCGGATGGCACGGTGGTGCACATCGTCTCGCCGGGCGAGACGCTGATCGGGATCGCCGTCACCTACGAAGTCAGCCTGGAGCAGATCCGCCAGCTCAACAACCTGTCCAGCGACGTGATCTACGTCGGGCAGCGGCTGGTGATCGCCCAGAACGCCGGGGCTGCCGCGCCGGAAGAACAGGCGACCGAAGAGCCAACGAGCGAGGATACCGGGGATGGTGAGGGCGACTCAGGGGGCGAGGTCGCCGAGGAGGCCCCACCTGCCGAGGAAGAACCGGCGCTGCCAGAGAGCAGCTCGGACAGCACCGGCACGATCTGCGTGAGGAGCTACGACGACGCCAACGAGAGCGGCTTCCGCGAGCCTGACGAGGCGACACTGGCCGGGTTTACCTTTGCGGTGAGCAACGGCTCGGAGACGGTCGGGACGCACGTCACCGACGAATCCGGGACTTCGTACTGCTTCACCGACCTGCCCGCCGGGACGTACATCGTCTCCTGGGTGGCCGACAACTACGTCGCCACCACCGACCAGACCTGGGCGGTCAGCGTGGCACCGGGGGCTGCCGTCAGCCGCGAGTTCGGCGCGCGGCTCGCCGAAGGGGCCGAGGCGGCAGACGAGGAGAGCGGCTCCGGCGGCGGACTGCCCACCTGGGTCACGGCGCTGATCGCCGCCTTCGGGGTGATCCTGCTGCTGGGCGGCCTTGGCGTGGTCGGCTACTTCGTGATCATCCGCCCCAGGCAGCAGATTTAACTACCAAGCAAGCGTGAGCAGGGCAACGCGCGCTGCCCCACAGCGTACAATCGTTGACGAACCAGCCGCCCGATGGTGGGCCGCTGGTTCGATTCTTTTAGGGCTGCTGGCCGCCGCCCCCCTGCTGCTGCACGCCGGGTTCCTGAACACGCGCAGCGGCGGCGACAGCCCGTTCCTGCTGTTCCGGCTCCACCAGCTCTACCGGGCGCTGGCCGACGGCGTCTTCCCCGTGCGCTGGATGCCCGACGCGGCGTTCGGGCTGGGCTATCCCTTCTTCAGCTACTACGCGGCGCTGCCCTACTACGCCGCCGCGCTCTTCCACTGGCTGGGCCTCTCCTACGTCCTGAGCCTGAAGCTGACCCACCTGCTGGGTTTCGTGATCGCGGCCTGGGGGATGTATCACTGGGTCAAAGCGCCGACGGGCCGACCGGCGGCAGCCTTCCTGGCGTCCGCCGCCTACACGTTCGCGCCCTACCACCTGGTCAACGTCTACCTGCGTGGGGACTCGCTGGCCGAGTTCTGGGCGATGGCCTGGCTGCCCTGGATCATGCTGGCGATCCATCGTGCTGCCCGCCGCCCAAACGCCCGGACGGTGGCAGGGGTCGGGCTGGCCTTCGGCGCGCTGCTGATGACCCACAACGTCACGGCCCTGATCGCCGCGCCATTCATCGCCCTGTACGCGCTGATCGGCGCGCTCGTCCCCGGCGAAAGCGCCCCCGATCGAGAGGGCGCGCCGCCCCGGCGGGCGCTGCTCCTGGCGCTGGGCGGCCTGCTGGGGCTGGCGCTGGCCGCCTGGGCCTGGCTGCCCGCCCTGGCCGAGCAGGGCTACGTGCAGCTTGAGGCGCAGAC
>JARRJX010000253.1:0-7959 GCA_037388645.1 Chloroflexota bacterium | reverse complement strand
CGCGGGCGGAAGCGAGGGAACAGAACGCGCCGGAGGGCACGATGGAAGACGGCGGGGCCGGGTCATTGACAGAGCCGCTGCCCCACATCGGCATGGACGAGCGCACGGAAGCCAAGCAGCCGCCCGGCTAGACAGGGACTCCCCTCCCAAAGAAGTTATCCGCAAATTCGGAACAAAGTGACCGTCACCTGCTCAGCGGGGCGATGGGGCGGGTGACCGTCTCGTCGGTGGGCAACGGGGCGGGCAGCCAGACGATAAACGTCGCGCCCTGCCCGGCGGCGCTCTCGGCGCGGATCAGGCCACCATGCGCCTCGACGATCTCCTTCGCAATCGCCAGCCCCAGCCCGCTGCCCGCCCGCCGGGTGCGCGAGCGGGACTTATCCACCTGGTAGAACCGCTCAAAAATCCGACTCAAATCTTCCGGCGGGATGCCCTCGCCGCTGTCGCTCACCGCCACCTCGACGCCGGGCTGGCCCCCACCCGGACGGGGCGCGCGGCGGGCGCGCACCTCGACCTGCCCCCCAGCGGGCGTGTGGGTCAGGGCATTGTCGACCAGGTTCGTAAAGACCTGCGCCAGCCGGTCGTTGTCGCCGGTCAGGCGGGGGAGGTCGGCGACCTGGTGGGCGAGCGTGATCGATTTTTCCCCGGCCCGCAGGGCGAACCCACTCAGGATGCCATCCAACAGCGCCTGGAGGTCGACGTACTCGCGGCGCAGCGGGGTCTGCCCGGACTCGATCCGGGCCAGGTCGAGCAGGTCTTCGACCAGCCGATGCAGCCGCCCGGCCTCGTCGTGGATCACGCGGGCGGCGCGCTCCGGCTCGGCGGCGGCCCCGTCGAGGATCGCCTGGGAGAAGCCTTGAATCGAGGTCAGCGGGGTCTTCAGCTCGTGGGAGACGTTCGCCAGAAAGTCACGCTGCATCTGGTGGGACTGCTGCACCTGCCCGGCCATGTGGTTGAACGCCTCGGCCAGCTCGCGCACCTCACGCGGGCCGCGCTCCGGCACCTGCTGGGTGTAATCGCCCTCGGCGATGGCATGGGCGGCCCCCACCGCACGGCGCAGCGGGCGCGAGACCGAGCTGGCGATCAAGACCGCCAGCACAAAGGAGACGATCAGGCTGCCCAGGCCGATGCGAAACAGCGGGCCGAGCAGCGTCTCCTCCATGACGTTGAGCACGGCAAAGGAGGGGGTTGGGGTGGCGTAGACGATCCGGCCCACCTCGGCGCTGGCCCCGCGCAGGGAGAAGACCACGTACATCCAGCGGCGGCCCGACTCGTCACGGTAGGTGCCGCGCGGCAGCACCCCCTGTGAGACAGGGCGCAGGGCGACTGGCTGGCCGACCGGCAGCGCCCCGGCGCTGTCGAACAGGACGACGCCGCCCTCGCCCACCCGCAGCGCCCGGATGTTGTTCGCCTCCGCGATCTGCGCCAGCCGCCGGTCGACCTGCTCCGGGGCACCCTCGACAAAGGGGGTGGTGGCGCGGGCGATGGTGGCGAGCACCTGGTACTGCTGGCGCGCCGTGATCGGGTTGTCACGCAGGATGAGCAGCAGGGCGAAGGACACCGCGCACAACATCAGCGCGATCACCGCCGTATATGATACGAGCAGCCTGGCCCGCAGGCCGGAGAACATCGCCGCTCCCCTCTGGACGGCCCGATACGCGCGGGCCGACCGTTACTCTTCGATCACCTCGCCGTCAATCACGTCGTCGTCACTATAGGAGCTGCCCTGAGATCCGCCTCTGATCCGCCGCATGTGCTCCTCCACGATGTCGTGCGGAACGACCTCGGCAAACAGGGCCAGCATCAGGGCGACCACGCTGGCGTCGTCCACCATACCAAGCGGGCCTAACGCCAGAGCGGGGAGCAGGTCGATGGGCGAGATCACGTAAATCAAAGCGAAGATCGGGATCAGCTTGGGCAGCAGGCCCACCCGCTTATCCCAAAAGAGCTGCCAGGAAAGAATGATCCGGTCGTACAGCCCTCGAAAAGCGCCTACCCGCTCGTCCAGCGTGGCAAGCGAGCGGTCGTCACGTCTGTTTGGTGATTCCGACATACCGTTACTTCCTCCCTCGAAAACAGCATTTCTGCCCGTCATATCAGAACGCCTGATGTAGAGTATACACACTACGGCTCAGGCAGTCCCAAGTATAGGGTCGGGGGGAGGCCGCTACAAGTTTTGGGCGGAGAGACCGGGTGCCGCGCCCCCTCGCACCTGTATTATGTCACCACCGCGGGTTATGATACAATCAGAGCATACGGCGTTAACTCTATCCCACCTTCAATTCACTCCAGGCCTGGATAGCGTACCCGCCTCTTTCTTTTGCTCAACACGACGCAGGTGGACACATCCCATCATCATAACAAACCCGGTGGCGCGCTCGAACAAGCTCCTGGGTTGACGTGAGTTATCAGGAGGTTATGGATGGCAACTTTACCAGATGGGCAGACCCTCCCCGGTAAGCTGATTATTGTCGAGGGGATCGACGGGTCTGGAAAGAGCACTCAACTGGACTTACTCCGTAAATGGCTGTTGGCCGAGGGCTACCTGGTGGCCTTCAGCGAGTGGAACTCCTCGCCGATCGTCGGGGACGTGACGCGGCGCGGCAAACGGAAGGAGCTGTTAAGCCCGCTCACCTTCTCGATGATCCACGCCGCCGACTTCGCCGACCGGATGGAGCGCCAGATGCTGCCCGCGCTCAAGGCGGGGGCGATCGTGCTCGCCGACCGCTACATGTTCACCGCCTTTGGCCGGGACGTGGCGCGCGGCATCGACCGAAAATACGTGCGCATGCTCTACAGCTTCGCGATCCGCCCGACGATTTCCTTTTACTTCCGGGTGCCGCTCCAGGTCTCGCTAAGGCGCATCCTGACGGGCCGCCCCAACCTGAAATACTACGAGGCCGGGCTGGACCTCGGCCTGAGCGACGACCCCTACGAGAGCTTTCGGCTGTTCCAGGCACGCATCCTGGACGAGTATGACCGGATGGTCGACGAGTTTGACCTGACGGTCATCGACGCCAACCGCCCGCTGTTGGAGCAGCAGGACGAGGTGCGCAAGATCGTCGCGCCGCACCTGACGAACGTGCTGAGAGCCGATCCGAGCGGCTGGCGCGAAGTGCTCACACAGGAAGGCCTGCACGGACGGTATCTGAAAGATAAATTCAGAGGGCAGGAAACGATATGAAAAGACAGGCATCTTTCTACGGGTACAACCTGCTGGCCGACCAGGCCAAGAACATTCCGGGCCGTCTGATCGTGCTGGAAGGGCCGGACGGCGTGGGGCGGTCGAGCCAGATCGCGCTGCTGCGCGAATGGCTGGAAAACGAAGGCTACGCCGTGGCAACCAGCGCGCTGAAGCGGGGTAAGCTGGCGGGCAAGGGCCTGCGGGACGCGATGCAGGGGCACACGCTGGGCGACACCACCATGAACCTGTTCTACGCGACGGACTTTGCCGACCGGCTCGAACACGAAATCCTGCCCGCCCTGCGCGCCGGGTTCATCGTGCTGACTGACCGCTACATCTACTCGATCATCACGCGGGCGCTGGTGCGCGGGGCCGACCCCTACTGGCTGCGCAACCTGTTCAGCTTCGCGCTGGTCCCGGACATCGTCTTTTACCTGGAAGCGGACGTGCACACGCTCTCGGCCCATGTGCTGAACTCGCGCGGGTTTGACTACTGGGAATCCGGGATGGACTTTCTGCCGGGCCGGGATTACTACGCCAGCTTCGTCGAATACCAGCGGCGCATCCAGGATCAGTTCGACGCGATCTCCGACGACTACGGGTTCCACTGCATCGACGCCAACCGCTCGATGCACGCCGTTTTCTCGGACCTACAAGAGCAGATCAAGCACGTCATCGCCGACATGAAGCCCACCCAGCCGCCGCTCCCCGGTGCAGGAGACTGGCGGGTGGAAAGCTCCGGCTATGGCGAGGACAGCCGTGCTGAAGGCGGCTATGCCGAAGGCCCCGGCCAGGCCGGGGGTCAAGGGTACGCGGAGGAAACGAGCGCGGGGGAGGCACCGTCGGGCGAACCTCTCGGATCCCAGCCCGCCAACTCGGTCAACGGCACCAGGACCCCATAGTCCACGACGAGCCCGGTGCCCCCCACCAGACAGAAAAGGATGAACTGCAAAAATTGTGCTGGGCGGCGACGCGGGTTTGACTCCGGAGCAGATCGCCGAGGAGGTAGACCTGACGGCGCGCACGATCGAGCTTTGGCTACAGTCGTTCTCGCAGCAGGGCCTGGCGATATTCCCGGACGAGGTGCTGGCCGACGCCGCCCAGGCTGCCGAGGCCGCTCAGGGAATCGAGGAGCCGGGGATCGACGGCGACCTGCCCGGTGAGGCCGTCTACCCGCCGGTAGAACAGGCGGTGCCGGGCGAGCCGAACGGCAGCGCCAGCCCGCTCACGCTGGAAGCATTGTGCCTCCGACACGAGGTCGACATGGCGCACGCGCAGCAGGTGGCCGGGTTGGCGGAGGCGCTGTTTGACCTGACACAGCCCACCCACACGCTGGATTCCTCGTACCGGGAGGTCGCCTACCGGGCGGGGCTGGCGGTCGACATCGGGCGGGCGGGCGGCAAAGCACGCCACCACACCCGGGGGCGGGACATCCTGCTCGAGGAGCCGCTCGCCGACGTGGGTGACGAAGAGCGGACGCTGATCGCTGTCTGCGCCGCCTTCCACCGTAAACGCTGGCAGGCCCCGCGCCTGGAGGCCGCCCCGGCCTACCTCGCCCTGCCCGACGAACAGCAGCCGGTGGCGCTGGCGCTCGCCGCGCTGGTGCGGCTGGCCGACGGGTTGGATTACTCAAAGACGCAGTCCAGCCAGCTCGGCCCGGTGGAGGCCGACCCGGACGCGATCCACATCCCGGTCTATGGGCCGCAGGCCGACATCGACGCGGCGCGCGCCATGAAGAAGGCCGACCTGTGGAACGCCCTGTTCGGCATCCCGATCTATTTCAGGCCGCAGGTGGTGGTCGAAGCCGGGGGGGACGCCGCCGCGCTCGTCCCGCCTCCCGGAGTCAAACCCGGCGACCTGATGAGCGAAGCCGGGCGGAAAATCCTGCGGGTGCAGTACCGGCGGATGCTGCTTGAGGAGCCGGGCACCCGGCTGGGCGAGGACATCGAGGTGCTGCACCAGATGCGGGTGGCGACCCGCCGGATGCGCGCGGCGCTATGCCTGTTCGCCCCTTATTACGAGCGGGATATTGCTCGGCAGATTCGGCGCGGCATGCAGCGCGCCGGCAGGACATTAGGCCGGGTGCGCGACCTGGACATTTTCATGGAGAACGTGCAGGCCTACCTAGCAGAGCTGCCCGCAGAGCGCCAGGGAGAGCTTGACATCCCGCTGGCGTACTGGGAGAAGCGCTATCGGCGCGCGCGGGAGAAAATGCTGGCCTACCTGGATGGGGGCCGCTACCAGGAATTTGTCGAGCTGATGGGGCATTTTGTCGGCACGCGGGGATTGGGGAGCCTGGATGCGGACGACGCGGCGGGCCAGCAGCGAGTGCAGTATGCGATCCCCCGTGTGATCTACCAGCAGTACGAGACGATCCGCGCTTACGAGCCGCTGCTGCGCGGGGCGTCGATCACGCTCTATCACGAGCTGCGGATCGATGCCAAGCGGCTGCGCTATACGCTGGAGTTTTTCCAGGAGGTGCTTGGCCCGGAGGTCGAGCCGGTGATCGAGGCGCTGGTCGCGGTGCAGGATCACCTGGGCGCGCTGCATGACGCCGACGTGACCCAGCGCCACCTGCGGGGGGACATGGAAAAGCTCCTAAAAAGCGCCGGGAAGCGGCAGAAGAGCCGGAACGGGGGCAGCGACCAGCCCGACATCGGGGGGATCGTCGCCTACCTTGAGAACCGAGAGCTTGAGATCGAGCGCCTGATCGCCACCTTCCCCACGACGTGGGAGCGTGCTATCGCGCCGGAGACGCGGCGCAACCTGGCGCTGGCGATCAGCATTCTGTGATGATGACGGAGACGACCGATGCTCGAAAAGGTCGATCTAACCAAAAAGCTGAGTAGAGCGGACTACGAGGCAAGGCTGCCCGGCTTACAACGCAGGCTGCGCGCCTTGCAGGGCGCGTGCGCCGATCACAAGGTCACCGCGCTGGTCGTGTTCGAGGGCTGGGACGGATCGGGCACCAACGGGGCGATCCACGCCCTGACCAACGGACTGGACCCGCGCCGCTTCCGGCTGCATACCACCCAGGCCGCGCAGGGGGCCGAGGAGGATTATCCCTGGCTGCGCCGCTTCTGGCTGAACACCCCGGCCTACGGCGAGATGGCGATCTTCGACCGGAGCTGGTACCGGCGGGTGCTGATCGAGCGGGTGGAGGGACTCGCCAGCGAGATGGCCTGGCGCAAAGCCTACCGCGACATCAACGAGTTCGAGCAGTCACTGGCCGACGACGGCGTCACGATCGTCAAGTTCTGGTTCCACCTGAGCCAGGGGAAGCAGAAGCGCCAGGCCAAAAAGCGCAGGCAGGACTCGGCGGAGGGCGGTCTGACGCACCCCGACGGCTGGAAGCATCACAAGAAGTACAACGAGTACCTGGTGGCGGTCGAAGAGATGCTGGAGCGCACCGACTCGAAGTGGGCGCGCTGGACGCTGGTCCCGGCGACCTCGCGTTGGTACGCGCGAAACCTGGTGCTTGAGACGGTGGCCGCCCGGCTCGAAGCACGCCTGGGCGACAACCAGCCCACGCTAGAAAGGGCCGACGACTCGATCGCCGACGACATTCGTAAAGCAATGGAGGCCGCCGAATCCATCCTCTAAAGGCGGGTCTATGCTCGATTCGGTAGATTTATCCCAGTCGCTTGACCGGGAGACATACGTCAGAGATGTGGCGCTGTACCAGTTACAGCTTCAAGAGCTGAGCCACCAGGTCCGGGCGCAGAACCGGCCCGCGCTGGTCGTCTTCGAAGGGCCGGACTCGATCAGCGCCGACGACCTGATCCTGCGCATCACAGAGAACCTCGATCCCCACACCTGCATCGTCCACCCGATCGACGACCCGGACGGGATCGACCTGGCGCACCATCACCTGTATCGCTTCTGGCGCAGGCTGCCACCGCGTGGAAAGATCGGAATCTTCGACGGAAGCTGGTACCGGGAGATGCTGGTAAGCCGGGTGAGCGGCCACCTGAGCGACGAGGGCTGGGCGCGCGCGCTGCGTGAGATCAACTCGTTCGAGCGGCAGGTGGCGGACTTCGGCACGATCGTCGTCAAGTTCTGGCTGCACGCCAGCCTGGACGAACGCCTCCAGCAGGATGAGGGCGAGGAGGGCGTGCTATACCAGGTGTGGGAGTTCCCCTCGGCGGTGTGGAACAGCCCGGAGCGGCGCGAAGCCTACCAGGACGCGGTCAACGAGATGCTGTTCAAGACGAGCACGCTCTCCGGCTCGTGGACGATCGTCGAGAGCGACGACGGCTGGTGGGCGGAGGTGAAAACGCTCTCCACGCTGGTGGAGACGCTGTCCTGGGCGCTGAATTACCAGCCGCGCACGCTGCGCATCAACCCGGTGGAGGCCGAGCAGGAAGCCCCCGCCAGCAAGAAGGCCAGCGGGAAGAAAAAGAAAAAAAGGAAGAAGTAGCGCCGACAGCCTCCCATAACGACAACGCGCCGCCGGGCAGCAAATCCGGCGGCGCGTTTTTTGGCTGAGAAAGGTATCCCGCCTACGGCGTCACGGTCACGACCGCCTCGCTCGCCTCGGCGGGCGGCGGCAGCTCCGGGAAGTGGGTGTAGTAGGACGGGCTGTCCAGGCCCTCGTTCGGCACCGAGCCGTACTGGTCTGGCGCGTACTGGGACGCCAAGAAGTAGTGCTCATTGGTGCTGAAGGGCTGGTAGTAGGCCATGACGTATACCCCGCAGGGCACGCTCACCGGGTAGTCGGCGAGATATTCACCCGCCGCCATCTGGATGGTCGCCTCGTGATATTGGGTGTTCAA
>JARRJX010000252.1:0-4327 GCA_037388645.1 Chloroflexota bacterium | reverse complement strand
CGCCCACGGTGATAAAGCGGCCGGGATAGCGCAAGCCGGGGAGGATGCCGATCACGTTGTGGCCCGTGCCCGCCGGTTGTGCGTCCACGTGGGAGGTAAGCGTGACGGGCACGGCGGGATTCCCCTCCAGCAGTTGAGCCAGGTAGCGGCCGTCGTTGACCGAGATCTGCAGGACGGGGATCGTGTCGCGGCACATACCGTCGTGCGTGTTGAGGGCATCTCCGGAGGGGTGCTGCGCGTAGCCGTTGAGATCGTAAAACACCACGCCCGCGGCGCCGTGCAGCTCGGCCTCGTAGGCCAGCACCCCCATCCAGCGCATCACGTTCACGTCCAACCGGGCGAAGGCCAGTTTTCCGCGCACGTCGCGACCGTCGTAGTCGGCAGCCGTTCCCAAACCAACGTCCACCAGTTCGGCGGCCATTCCCTGCGGCGGCGTGCCCGGGGTGGGTGGAAAGGAGGAAGCGGCGACGGTGCGCCCGCCCGGGGTGCGGACCTGGATGCTGGCCCCACGGAACCCCCAGGCGTACACCGGAAAAGGCTCACGGCGTACGTCAGCCAGGCCGATGCGTCTCATCTCCGCCTCGATGGCCGCGCCGGCGCGGTGGCCCGCCTCGGTACCTGCGGGACGGAATCCCATCTCGTACATGCCGATGCGGCTCAGTGTGCCGGCGAAGCGCTCCAGATAGGCGCCGTCGTAGGCGCGTCGAAAGGCGCTTTCCTCCGGGACTGACTTGGTGCCCAGTCTGTTGTCGTTAGTGGTGGGCGGCATTCTTTGATCTCCTGTGCAGATAGCTGGGTGTAGGGGTTGCCCTGAATCGGGCGTCCCCAAGCGTAGCGATGGGGACGCCCCTACCGAACGGGTTACCGCGAAAAACCTTCAATGATCATAAAGGCGTAGGATCCCAGGTCTACGCTCAGTGCAACACCTGATAGGTCTCTATTTCCTCGTGAATCTCGATGTCTCGCCGGGCGAGCTCGGAAAAGAACACGCCGGGATCCAGCGCCGTCTCGGGCGGCACCACGCCGCGGGTAGTCACGTCGCCTCGGGCGATCATCTGCGCGCCGATGCTCAAGGGGATGGCGATGTTCCGGTAGTAGGCGGCCTTGCCACCCCATTCCTCCATGCCCGGATGGCGATTCCAGAGCTTGATCTTGACGTCGCGGCCTTCCCGTTGCCCGAAAACCTCCACGACCAGCCCGTAGGCCCACAGCGGCGTCTCTTTGGTTTCCGGCAGGCGCAGGAGAATCTCGTACATCATGTCGACGGGCGTGGCTTCGATGCCTTTGATCTGCATCGTCTGCTCGCTGTACAGACCGGCCTCCAGCATCGTCTTGGCGAGGCGCATGGCGTGCGGCGGGAAGCATCCGTGCACCGAGACCGCCTCGGCACCCAGGCTCTCGGGCATCGTCCGCGTCTCGGGATGCGGGATATAGCATACCTCTTGTACACCGATGGGGCCGGGAAAGTCCACCATCTTGAGCCCTTCGAAGGGACCTACCTGGTGGAACTCACCGTCCCGGTAATAGATGCGGCTGTCGATCTCGGGATGGAACTCCCAGATGAAGGTGCGTAGCAGTCCCGGTGCGGGCGCCGGGCAGCGGAAAGCGGCAAAGTTGATCTGGATCTCCCGCACCTGATCTAACTGGTCGGCGGCGCGACGCGCCATGACGTTGGTGATGCCGGGGGTCGCCCCCACACCGGGGATAAAGAGCACGTCCTTGTCCCGGGCCGCCGCGTCATAATCCCATTGCGTTTCCTCGGTGGATACGTCGAGGCCATTGACCCCGGCCTCGACACAGGCCCTGGTGACGGGCAGGTCGTATTTGAACGGCAAGCCATTGACGACGACGTCGGCCCCCTGGCACGCGCGCAGCAGCTCGTCGTAATCCCCGGCATCCAGCTTTACCGGACGGAGGCGCGCATCACCGATTTCGGTGACCAGCGCCTGGGATGCGTCGAGGTTATAGTCGGCGACGATGATGTCGTCAAAGATGGAGGTTTGGGCCAGGTCGCGCGTTGTGTGTTGGCATACGGCTCCGGCGCCACCTAAAACGAGAACCTTCATGATAGCTCCTTTCTCGGGCTGATGGCCACCGGTCCGTGGCGGTCCTCAGCGCTACGAATCTCAAGTAACGGACGCATACTGGCCCCGGCGCGGCTCGTTCAGGCGGACGGAGAACCCCGCCGCCCCAACGCCGCAGGCCAGGGCGAATAAGAACAGACTCTGGAATCCCCAGTGGTCCACGATCAACCCGCCCAGCGGGGAACCGAACAGGGTCAGCCCGACCACCCCGTGGGCTATGCCGATGTAGAGGACGCGCTCGGTGGAGGGGGCCAGCTCCAGGAGGTAATTGTTGCTGCCGATGCTGTTGGCAGTGGAATGCATCCCCTGAAAGACGAAAAACAGGACAAACACCAGGCTTTTGTCCACACCCGGCATAGGGATGAGAATGATGAGCAGCGCGGTAAGGGAGGGCAGGATGGCCGTCGCGGCGGCGAAGCGTGTGAGCAGCCGGTTGCCGCGCCGGTCCCCTAATTGCCCGGAAACAAGATTGGACAGAACGGCCGTGAGGGTCAGACCGATCAGGTAGATGCCCACCCGGTCTTCGGGCGCGCCCAGCACGCGCCGCGCATAGACGGCATAGAAGGGCAGCGCATAGCTGGCGGCCGCGATGCCGACGCGCACCATGAGGTAGCGGCGATAATTGGCGTCGCGAGAGGGCAAACGGGCCGAGCGCCGCAGCTGCTCCAGCAGTCGTGTGCCCTGCGCGCTCGTGGTCTCTTCCGGTTCGTGCACCAGGCTGAACGGGACGACCATCAGCACCGTGAGCCAAAAGCCGACGAAGAAAAGCAGGCCATAGTTTTCCGGGAATCCCAGACCCGATGCGGGCGACAGGAGAAACGTGACCAAAAGACCGCCCAGGAGACCCAACAACCCGCCGATGGCGCGCCGCCAGGCAAAGTACATGCCGCGGCGGTTGGGCGGAATGGTCTTGGCAACGATGTTCAGAAACGGCAACGCCGCTACGCCGGCGGCTACGCTGTTCAGCGAAAACGCGAACATGAAAACGATGAGCAGCGGCTCCGGCTCGGGGAAGACAAAGGTCGCGATTGTCAGGCCGCCGATGGCAACCAGGCGGACCGCGGCCATGGCCTGGTAGATGGGCAGCGCGCGCTTGCGCTGCTGCACGTGTCCCGACAGGATCAGCTGCAAGAAGTACCAGCTGCCCATCTCGACCGGCACCAACAGGCTGATCAACAGGTTGGAGTGGGTCAGCTCGCTGAGAAACCAGGTCATGACCAGCTCGGTGCTGAGGATCGCGACGTAGAGGTTGTAAGCGACGCCGCTGATCACGCCCAGGTTGAAATTGCGCCTGAGCTCGTTGGCCTGCGCCCCTTGCTCTGGCCGTGCGCCGATTGGTTGTGACGGCATCAGATTCGTGATTCTCATTGTGTTAACACATGCCCGTGTGGTTCGCGCTCGTGTGCTGCGCGCGACAGATCCACCAACGTCTCTTGCGTCAACGAACGCGGGTTGCGCACGTCAGAGCAGTCCTGCAGCGCACCAGCTCAAGGCTTTCCTGCTCGCTCTATACGCTCTGCGTAACGGTCACGCGGGTGTGGATGTCCCGTCCCTCCAGCTCTTTGAAGAAAGGCTCGGGGTCTATGGCCAGCTCGCCAGGGTGCACCCCGCTGGGGACGCGACCCTGGGCCATCCAGATGGCGGCGCGGGCCGGCACGACGCCGGTGGGCAGCGCACCTTTGACGGTGAGGGTACCCAGGCGGTAGGTCACCTCCTTCCCGCCTTGCAGGCCCTTGACCTCGGTGACGATCTCTTTGGCCCAGTCCGGCGGCTCCTTCGACGGCGGGGCCAGGAAGGCCGTGATGGGCGGCACATAATTGCCCATGATCGCGATCATCAGATCCTTTGGCGCTACCCGCTGGCCTTTGACATCGACGGGATCATCTTTTGCAAAGCCAAAGTTGATCAGGACCATCTCCTTTTCCACCGTCTCTTTGGCCTTGCCCCAGTAGTTGATCTTGAAGAAGCACTCCTGTACCCCTTTGTCCTGATAGCTGAGCGGCAGGGTGGCGACCTCGGAATGCAGGGATAGGTGCATGGGCAGCAGCCCCACGGGCGGGCTGAACAAATAATCCTCGAACTCGGCTAGGGGCTCGCAGGCCAGAAACTCGCCGTTGCGATAGACCATGGGTGACATGGTCATCTCGTCGACGATGGTGGGCACGGCGTAGGTAAAGTTGACGTCGTCCGGCGCAGGGGGCCGGATACCATCATAGATGCGGATGTACTCGATGCTGTCCAGC
>JARRJX010000251.1:0-4329 GCA_037388645.1 Chloroflexota bacterium | reverse complement strand
CAGGGGGACGTGATCCGTATCGACACGAGGACCGGCGAATACGTCACCCGTGTCTAAGCTGACAACTGAAAAGCCATTGCCCGCACCCCTGGCAGCCCCAGGGGTATTTTGTGCCTTACGCCGCCAGCGCCGGGTGTTTTAAATGGCAGGGCCGCGATGCCGGAAGGTTTGTTTTCTTGTTTCCCCTGATTTGAAGCTGGTATCCTCTTAAGGCGTCACAGTAATTCTCGTTTAAGCATTTCGAGCGAACACCTTCATTCGATGATAGCCACGTGGAGTGAGTGATGATAACCCCGGCAGGAAAAGAATGTCATTACTATTACGAGGACTTCCATAGAGGGCGGAGCACACAGGAGTGCCGGTTAATCATGCAGAACCCGGCGTCCACCCACTGGCGGCCCAACGACTGTTTTCACTGCCCCGTTCCGAGCATCCTGTGGGCCAACGCGAGTGAGTACCTGGAGCTGCACGGCACGATCAAGCCCGGCTTCATCTTTGGGCTGGGGCGGCAGGTCGTCGTGGAGGCATACTGCACCAAGCATCACATCGAGATCGACGATCCGTACGTGGGCTGCCCACAGTGTGCGGCTGAACGGCCCGGCCTGGAAGCGTTCTTCGAGGGGAAGGATTGATGATCAAGGCGGTTCTGCTGGACCTGGACGATACGTTAATCCTCTCCAACACCGAGCGCTTCTTTTTCCGCTATCTCAGGATGCTGGGCGAGGAGCTATCGGACGGCACCCCAGCAAACGAATTCGTCCACCTGATCATGGAAAAGTACGACCAGGCGCTTGAAAGCCACGATCCAGCAGCCACCCTGTACGAGCGGTTTGTGGAACGGTTTGCGCCGTCAATCGGCCTCTCTGCCCCCAGTCTATCCCAGGCCATGGATCGCTTTTACCGGCTCCGGTATCCGGAACTTAAGCCGATGGTCCAGGCGCGCCCGGAAACCCATCCTCTACTCGACCGGCTGTTCGAGCAGGGCTACCAGGTGGTGGTCGCCACCAACCCGGCGGTCCCTCTTAACCCGATCTACCAGCGCATGACCTGGGGTGACATCCCCCCGGAGCGTTATCCCTTCCACCTGATCACGGGCATGGAGAACATGCATTTTGGAAAACCGCAGGCAGCTTACTTCGAGGAGATTCTGGTTGGCCTCGGCCTGGAAGCGCACGAGGCGATCATGGTGGGAGACCGCTGGGAGGATGACATCGCCGGGGCGGCTTCGATTGGATTATCGACCTACTGGGTGACTGAGAATGGCCTCACTCTGCCGGGCGAGATAGTTGCTGTCGACGGCTATGGCGAATATGAGCGGTTTGTCGAGCAGGTGACCAGTGGCTGGCTCGATACGCTGACGCCGCGCCAGCATGGGCGAGAGTCGCTGCTCACCCGGCTCAGCGTGTTCCCGGCGGCGGTCGATTCCCTGCTGCGAGACTATCCACCGCGCGTGCTGGAAACCTGCCCTGGGAAGGGAGAATGGTCGGTGCGGGACATCCTGTGTCACCTGGCGAACTACGTGATGGAGGACCGCACCCGGTTCGAGCGCATCGTACGGGAGGACAACCCGTTCCTGTCGGCGAACTACGACCCCTGGGCTGGCATCTCAGAGTACAGCGATCTCTCCGTGTCGAGCGCTTTTGCGGATTTCGCCAGCCGCCGCGCCGGACTGGTCGAATGGCTGCGCGATCTGCCCGCTGATGCCTGGCAGCGTCCTGCGCGGCACCCTGTTTTTGGCCCAACCACGCTGATGGAGATGGTGCGGTTCACCACCGAGCACGATCGCACGCACCTGAGACAGATGCGTGAGGCAGTTGCCTGGCCCGCGTCCGGGAGCGAGTAATAGGGTGGCGATGCTGGCAGGGACTTACGCTGGCGTCACCCGGATGGGCTGCCATAATCCGTGGCGATGGGGAGGTCAATCGTGACACAGGTCCCTTTGCCAAGCGCGCTGTCAATATCAATCTCTGCGCCGTGCTTGTCCAGGGCCATCTTAACCAGCGCCAACCCGATCCCCATCCCCTCGTGGCGGCGCGTCGAGCTGCTGTCGCCCCCTTCGAGGGGCTTGAACAGGTGCGGCTTGAGGTGGTCGGCAATGCCCTCGCCTTGATCCTGGATGGTGATACGGACCCAATCGTAGTTTTCGGCGGCGGTGATCGTGATCGGTTTGTCCTCGCCGAACTTCACGGCGTTGTCGATCACGTGAGCCAGCGCTCTGGTGATGGCCCGCCTGTCGGCCCAGACAGGGGGGAGATTCTTCGGCATGTCAAGCTGGATGTGCTCGACGTTGCGCTTGCGGCGGTGGCGCACCTGCTGGATGGCATTTTCAACCAGGGCGGCGAGTGAGTTGGCCGCGAACTTCAGCCTGGACGGGTCGCTGAACATCTCAATGTCATCGACGTGGTACTCCAGCCGGTCAAACGCGTCCCGCAGATGCCGCTCCGCCTCCTTCCTGGCTGTGGCGTCGAACCCCTCTTCTGTGATAATATCCAGCGCCCGCTTTCCTTGTTGGAGCGGGGTGCGAAGCTCGTGCGACACGATGCTCATGATGTTGTCTTTAACCTGGCTGATCTCCTGAAGCTGCTCGTAGGCCTGGCGAAGCTCCTGGGTGCGCTCGGCCACACGCAGCTCTAATTCCTGCCGATGAGATTCGACGGCATCGTACAGCCGTTTCGTGCGGAGCAAGGAGCGGACTCTGACCGTCAACTCGAACGGATCGACCGGCTTATCCAGGAAATCGTCCGCGCCGGAACGCAGCCCATCCAGGCGGCGGTCACGCGAGGTGATGCCGGTGACCAGGATGACCGGGGTAAACTGTGTGTTGGGATCGTGCTTGATCTGGCGGCAAATCTCGATGCCGTCACGATCAGGCAGCAGCACGTCCAACACAACGACATCGGGCTTTTCCCTGTCGATGATCTCAAGGGCGATCTCCCCGTCATAGGCGGGGAAGATCTGGTACTTGTCGTGGCTTAGAATCTCGGTGAATACTTCGATGATCCACCGGTCGTCGTCGACAAGCAGAACCTTAGAGTCATTCGAGAACTGCGCTGCGGATAGTGTTGCCGACATCTGGTTTCCTTCAGGCTAGAGTGGATTCGGATACGAATCCAAAGGTATCTTCGTCGACTGTCAAACGAAGGTGTACTTGCATGATAGCAGAGTATGACATTCAAATCTAGTATCAGCCTGTTCGGCCAGATGAGGCGTGACGATAGATTTGCTCCCATTCAGAAACCTGGCATTCGTCACGCGATAAAGCACATCCTGGAGGGGGAGCGAAAGTTTAGCTGCCAGCACTGATAGATTTGACATGACCAGATTTGTCATCCCAGAGAGCCAGGTTCTCTCCCGACATCGTTTCAAACGACCTGGTATACGCTTGTGGCTGCCGGTGACCATGCTCATGGTCGTGCTGCTGTGTGGATGGCTGGCCGCACCGCGCATCCGGCTGACCGAGTTTCTCGCGCTGCTCTTTTTGGTGTACGTTGCCATCAGCGCGCTGGTATCGGCGTGCGAGATCGCGGTGATCGAGGAGGGGCTGATCATCGACCGGCTACTGCTGCCTGAGCGGTTCGTCCCCTGGAACGCGATCGATCGGGTTGTGGTGTTCTCCTACAGCGAGGATCAGGTTGGTGCCGAGATCGAGGTGGCGAGCATCGGGATTTACGAGGGGCTGTCGCTGCTCAACCGGCTGCCCGGACTGGTGTATTGGCAGGGATTTCGCCAAACGATTATCATCACACCTGACGCTCTTGAGGACTATGATCGCCTGATGGAGACGTTGAGCGACAAGTGTCCCGTCGTCCGCCGGGGATCGCTGCATTAACCTTCTGCTGGCGGTATGGGCGGGTGAACATTTGTGCTATCACCATTATCTGGTAGGATCAACCCTCGTTAATTGATGAGTCTGCGGACTATAGAAAGGCGTGTCGATGCGCGACATCATCGTCGCGTTAGATTTGGAGACCACCGGCCTCGATATTCGATCTGACCAGATCATCGAGATAGGGGCGGTCAAGTTTCAAGATTCAGAGATTCTGGACGAATGGCAAACACTGGTTTATCCGGGCTGCCCGATCCCCTCTCACATCACACAACTGACAGGGCTTAGAACCAGGGACGTGGAGCACGCGCCCCGGCTTGGCGACGTCCTGCCGGGCCTGGGGCGCTTCCTGGGAGATGCGCCTGTTCTGGGCCATAACATCGGGTTTGACGTCGAGTTCTTGCGGGCCGCCGGTCTCAAGCTCAGGAACCCCCTGATCGACACCTATTCTGTCGCCTCCACACTGTTACCCGATACGCCTCGCTACAGCCTGATCGCGCTGG
>JARRJX010000250.1:0-4339 GCA_037388645.1 Chloroflexota bacterium | reverse complement strand
GGTCAAGGAGCTGCCCCGCATCATGGCCTTGGGCGTGCTCTTCGCGCTGCTGGCGTCGCTGGCCGGGCTGTACGCCTCGTTCTACGCCAACGTCGCCTCCGGGGCGGCTATCGTCCTCACCCTGACTCTCTTCTTCGTGGTCGCCTTCCTCCTCTCAGCCGTTCGCAGGGGGCGCGCGTCCCGCTAAGCGCCTTGTGCGCCCTCGACCGGCAGGTAGACGGTGAAGGTGCTGCCCTCGCCCGGCTCGCTCTCCACCTCGATGCGCCCGCCGTGCAGGCCGACCAGCCGGTCGGCCAGCGCCAGCCCCAGCCCGACCCCCTGCTGCTCCAGCTTTTCCCGGTCGAGCTGCTGGAAGCGCTCGAAGATCAGCTTCAGGTTGGCCGGGTCGATCCCGATCCCGTCGTCCTGAACGGCGATGACCGCCCAGCCCTTCACTATCTCGGCCCGCACAAAGACGTGCCCCTCTTCCCGCCTGCTGAACTTGATCGCGTTGTCGACCAGCCGCCTCACCACGTCCTGCACGAATTCCGGGACGCACCAGATGCTGATCTGGTCGGGGATTTGCGCGCTGACGATCACATTCCGCCGCTCGGCCTTCTCGTCCAGCTCCCGGATCGCCTGGAGGATCAGCGGGCTGATGTTGGCCTCTTTCCCTTCCCGCTCCATCCGCAGTACCATCGCCCCGCTGTCGATGTACACGATCTGCATCAGGTCTTCGGTCAGGCGCACCAGGCGCTCCGCGCCCGCCCGCATGTCGCCCAGGATTTCTCCGATCACGTCGTCGTCCAGCCCCTTGTGCCCCTCTTCCAGCAGGTGGACGTACCCGTAGATGTAGGACAGGGGCGTGCGCAGCTCGTGGCTGAAGATCGTCAGCAGTTGCTGCTTGACCTGCTCGACCTCGTCTTTGGTGACGGCCTGGATCGCCCGCACCCGCTCCAGCCGCTTCTCGACCGCCACCAGCAGGTCTTCCGCCTCGAACGGCTTCGTCAGGTACTGGTCGGCCCCCAGCATGTAGCCCCGCCGGATGTCCTTGCGCTCGCCCCGCGCGGTGAGGAAGATGAACGGGATCGGCGTCCAGGCCGGGTTTTCCCGCACCGCCTCGTAAAACTGGTAGCCGTCCATCTCCGGCATCATGATGTCGGCGATGATCAGGTCGGGGGTGTTGGTCTGCATCATGCGCAGCCCCTCGACCCCGTTCGTCGCCGACAGGATGTGGTAGCCTGAGATGCGCAGCTGGTCGGTCACGCTGTCCAGGATCGTCGGGTCGTCGTCCACGACGAGCACGGTTACCATCCCGGCCTCCACTGAGGTGTATAACCCATTATTGTTCTGTGTGTGACTGTCCATAGTTTCCCTCCACAGGGAGCCAGATACTAAACGTTGCGCCGCTGCCGGGGACACCCTCGCTGGTGACCTCGATCAGGCCGTCGTGCTGCTCCACGATCTCCTTGGCTATCGCCAGCCCAAGGCCCGTGCCCGGTTTACCCGATTCCCAGCCCGCCGTCCCCCGGTAAAACCGGTCGAAGACGTACGGCTGCTCGGCTGGCTCGACGCCGGGGCCGGTGTCTTTCACGCTGGTACCCACCCAGCTCTTTCCATTATGCGCCGTCTTGCCGGTGGTCACAACCACCTGGCCGCCTGCGGGGGTGAAATTGAATGCGTTCGTCAAAAAAATGCTGACCACCTGCCCGATCAGCCCGCCGTCCGCCTGCACGGTCGGCAGGTCCGGCGTGGTGGAGACCTGCAGCTCCAGTCCGAGGCTCTCCGCCAGCGTGCGGCGGTCGTCGGCGATCTCCACCGCCAGCTTGTTCAGGTCCAGCGGAGCGCGATCGATCGGCACCCGTCCCTGGTCGAGCCTCGATAGCCTGAGCAGGTCCTCGACGATCGTCGTCAGCCGCTCGACCTCGCGCGTCAGCCGCTCCATGTACACGTCGCGCCGCGCCGGGTCGCGGGCGAGCAGCTCCTGGTTCAGCTTGATGCATGCGATAGGCGTGCGCAGCTCGTGCGAGACGTTTGAGACGAAGGCGTCCTTCATCCGGGCGACTTCCTTCAGCCCGCTGATGTCCCGGATCGTGCACACCACGCCGATCAGCTCTTCCTGCTCCTGCTGCTGGAGGATCGGGGCCAGGGCCACCTCGGCGTCGAATGTCTTGCCGTCATTCGCCTGGGCGACCAGGTCCAGGCGCTGCATCTCGTGCTGCTCGATGGCAGCCGCCAGCGCCCTGGAGAGCGCCCTCTGGTGCTCCGCCTTGACCAGCCGGGTGGGCGGCTGGTTGTGCATCGCGTCGATGCGGTGGTGGAACAGCCTTTGAAAGGCCGGGTTGGCCGATTGGATCGTGCCGTTGGTGCCCAGCAGCAGGATCGGGTCGGGGTTGTTGTTCAGGATCGCCTCGACCCGCTCTTTGTTCTGCCGCACCTGGGCCGTTGCCTCGTCGATGGCCTGTTCCAGCAGCGTGCTGTAGTTCTCTAATTCCAGGTAAAGCTGGGCGTTCTCGACCACCGCCGTGATCTGGTGGACGAACGAGCCGAGCAGGTCGAGCACCGTGGTATCCATCGGCTTCTGGCTGAAGACGGTCAGGATCGCCATCAGCCGCCCGTTCTTCACCAGCGGGTACCCGGCAAACGCAGTCAGGTCGTGCTTCTCCAGCCATCCCTGGTCGAAGTGCGTGCTCCCCCGAACCTGGTTGGAGATCAGCGGCTTCTTCTCACGGGCGATCTGCCCTAGGTGGCTGCTCGATTCGGCGATCATCACCCGCTTTTCCCTCGCCGCCAGCTCGTCGGTGCCCAGCCCCGCGCTCGCCCGCAGCAGCAGCTCGCGCTGGGTCGGCTCCACCAGCCAGATTTGGGCGTAGCTCATCCCCATTTTCTGGACGAGGCTTGAGACCGTGGCCCGCAGCACGCCGTCCAGGTCAAGCCCCCGCTTGCTCACCCGGTAGGAGGCTTCGTTCAGCGCGGCCAGGTACGAGGCGCGCTGCCGGGTTTCCCCATACAGGCGGGCGTTCTGGATGGCGATGGCAGCCTGGTCGGCGAACGCCTTCAGGCGGGCCGCCTCCGTCTCGGCGAACTGGCCCACCACCCCGCTTAGCAGCCCCATGAAGCCGATCACCTCGTCCCCCGCCACGATCGGCGCGCCCACAAGAGCGCGGATCCACTCCATGCCTGGGTTTTTGACCCACCCCTCGAAGTCCTGCGTATCGTGGATGGCGAGCGGCTGCTCGGTCTCAAGCATCTCGCGCAGCGTGCGCGTCTCCTCGACGGTCTGGCGCATGTTTCTCAGTGCGGCAGCCTCGGCCTCCAGCCCCTCTTTCGCCTTGCAGGCGATCACGCGTGTCCGCCCGTCGTCCTCGATGACGTTCAGGACCGCCGCGTCGTGGTCGGCCACGTGCCCCACGTTATCCAGGATGCAGCCCAGCACAGTGTCCATGTCCAGCGACTGGTTGAGCGCCGCCGCGATGTCCGCCAGTGCTTCCGCCATCGCCCGCTGTTTGCGCTCGGCTTCCTCCACCCGCTTTAGTTCGCTGATGTCGATGCAGTTCCCGACGATTGCCGGGCGTCCCTGGTAGTTCGCCCGCCCGGCAGCCGCTGCTATCCAGACGGTGGTGCCATCCTGGTGCAGGGCGCGGAAGACGAACCGCACCTCCTCGACGCCCTCCTCGTCGAGCTTTGCCAGCTCGGCCAGCGCGGCGGCCTGGTCGTCCGGGTGGATCAGTTGCGGCGGGTCGGACAGGCTCATAAACGCTTCCACCTGGTAGCCAAGCATCTCGGTCAGGGCCGGGTTGATGTACCGCACCTGATTGTCCTGGATGATGTAAATCCCGACCAGCGCCCCCTCGGCGATCAGGCGGAACTGGTCGGTGCTCTCCTGGAGGGCCTGTGCCGCCTCCCGCCGCTCGCTGATGTCGGTGATGAACCCCTCCAGCATCACCTGCCCATCCAGCAGGGTCACCTCCCGCCCGCGCTCCCACACCCACTTGGTCGCCCCCTCACGGGTGACGATCCGGTATTCCATCTCCCAGGGCTGGCCGCACGACACGGCGGCCTCCACCGTGTCGGCGACCTGCGGGCGGTCGTCCGGGTGGATCAGCTCCGCGTACGCCACATCCTGGTTCAAGGCGAGCGCGGCGGACGTGTAGCCAGTCAGCTCACAAGCCCCCTCGCTGATGAAATCCATCGTCCACTGCGCGTCATGCTGGCAGCGATAGGCGATCCCCGGCAGGTTGCTGATCAGGGTGGAGAGCGCCCGCAGGCTTTCCTGGAGCTGCTCGGCGACCAGCGGTTCGTCCAGTCGCCTCCGCTGGCTGGCAAGCGCCTGCCTCGCCGCCTCCCCCAGCCTGTCCAG
>JARRJX010000249.1:0-4355 GCA_037388645.1 Chloroflexota bacterium | reverse complement strand
CCCAGGCGTGCACTGGCGGGTTCACGTTGCCGAAGGCCCACTCGAAGGCGGGGAGCTGACCGTTGGGGTGCATGTACCATTCGCGGGTGGTCAGCATGAGTTGCCGCTTGGCGTAGTCCGGGTCGATCAGCACCAGCGGCAGGCAGTGGAACGCCAGGTCCCAGGAGGCGTACCAGGGATACTCCCACTTGTCGGGCATCGAGATCACGTCGAAGTTGAACAGGTGCGCCCAGTCGTGGTTGCGCCCGTTCAGGCGGGAGGCAGGGGGCGTGGGTTGGGCCGGGTCGCCTGTCAGCCACTGCTCCACGTCGTAATAGTAAAGCTGCTTCGTCCAGAGCATCCCGCCGAACGCCTGGCGCTGCACCCGGCGCGCGTCCTCGCTCAGCGTCGGGTTCTGGATCGTATCGTAGAACTCGTCCGCCTCGGCCTCGCGCTGCTCGAAGATGTCATCGAAATCGTCGAAGGGGGCGGCCTGGGCGCTGGCTGAGAGGCGCAGCCGGATGACGAGCGGTTCCGCCGGGTCGATCTCGGCCTGATACAGCGCCCCCACCTTCGTGCCCTCTCGGTCGGGGCTGACCGCCCCTTCTTCCCTGTCGATCAGGGCGCGGTGGAACGAGTCTTTCGTATATGGGCACGCGTTCCCCAGGCCGAACAGCCGCTCGGCGTTCGTTTCGTTCTCCGTAAAAAGCAGGTCGGCGGCTCCTTCGGCATAGAGATGGTAGGTGCCCGCCGTCGGGTGGTCGGCCTCGACCGTCAGCGCGCCCTCCGGCCCGTCGACCTGGAAAAGCTGTGGCCTGCCGGGCACGTCGCCCATCGGCCCGTCCTCGTAGCCCCAGCTCCACGTGTTGCGGAACCAGAGCGTCGGCAGCAGTGTGAGGGAGGCGGCCTCCGGCCCCCGGTTCTCCACCGTGATTCGGGCCAGGATGTCGTCCTGGTCGGCCTTGGCGTATTCGACGAACACGTCGAAGGTGCGCCCATCGTCGAACACGCCGGTGTTTAGCAGCTCATATTCCGGGTCGGCACGGTCCCGGCGGGCGTTCTCCGCCACCAGGATGCCATACGGGTAGGCGGCCTGCGGATACTTGTACAGCATCTTCATGTAGGAGTGGGTGGGCGTGCTGTCGAGGTAGAAGTAAGTTTCCTTTACGTCCTCGCCGTGGTTGCCCTCGTTGCCGCTCAGCCCGAACAGCCGCTCTTTGAGGATCGTGTCGCGCCCGTTCCAGAGCGCCAGCGCGAAGCACAGGTGCTGGTTGCGGTCGCTGATCCCGGCCAGCCCGTCCTCGTTCCAGCGGTAAGCCCGGCTGCGGGCGTGGTCGTGGGGGAAGTACTCCCAGGCGGTGCCCGCCGCGCTGTAGTCTTCGCGCACCGTGCCCCAGGCCCGCTCGCTGAGGTATGGCCCCCACAGTCTCCAATTGGCCTCCCGCTCGCGGTGGGCGAGCAGGCGTTCGTGCTCGGCGGTCGCTGCCATTTGTCTCTCCCTGGCGGTAGTCTGATCGACACCCCCAGTGTAACAGGTCTGCCGGGGAATGCCTATCCGCCCGGTAGGAGGGAGCGGGCCGCCGGTGTAAAATCCGCCTCTGTGTAATTATTTCCTCGCTGTGGCAGATAGATCGGTGACGTACGTCACTCAAAATACACCTTGCAAGGGAGCAGCACGAGTGTGAGCCATTCTATCGACCCAGACGTGATTGACCTGTTCGAGGCGTGGTACGAGCGCGATCTACCGCGCTTGTATCGCTACGTGTGGTATCGAGTCAGGGATCAGGCGCAGGCTGAAGAGCTGACCGCCGCAATCTGCGAGCGGGCGCTCCAAATCCTGGATCGGTACGACCCGGCGCGCGGTGGGTTCGATGCCTGGATGTTCGGCATCGCCCACAACGAAGTACGCAGCGCCCTGCGATCTCAGCGGCGCAGACCGGACCTGCTTAGCCTGGACGCCCTACCCTGGAACCGGGGCAGCGCGCGCCCCGTCGAGCAGCAGGTCGCGCGGCGGGAGGCGTTCGATAGGCTTATCGGTTTGATCGCCGCCCTGCCGGAGTCGGATCAGGCCGTCGTCGCCCTGCGCTATGGGGCGGGCCTGAGCAACCCGGAGATCGCCCAGATCACTGACCTGACGCCCAACCACGTCGCCGTGCGCCTGCACCGCGCGCTGAAGAAGCTGCGCGAGGCGCTGGCTGCCGAACAGGCCGGAGCGGAGGAATGACCATGAACGACTATGACCCGATCGACAGGGAGTTAGACGCCCTGCTCGCGGAGATGAACGAGCACATCCGCCCGGCGGCGGGCTTCCAGGGCTGGCTGTGGCAGCGGCTTGCCCGGAAGCTTCCCAGGCGGCGAACGAACGGCGCTTTCACGTCGGGGTCTTCACCGAACGATCAGGCTGCCATCCGGGAGTTTGTCTCCCCAGATGGGGCCAGAACCCGATCGAAGGAGAGCAAAGAACCGATGAAGAGATCGAAGTTGTTACTTGTATTTTCCGGGGTGTTCGTGTGGTTGTTGGTGCTGGTAGGGGCCTGGGCGATCCTGCCCACCGACCTTACCAACCTGCTGATCGCTGCCCCGCCTGCCGTGGAGCCGGTCGGGCAGGACGCGCCTACCCCCACGCCGGTGCTTGCCCCCTCCACCGAGTTCGACGGGGTGGGCGTCCCAAGTGCGTCGCTCTTCGAGGCGCTTCCCCGGCTGTACTTCTATGCCTACCGCACGCTGATCGTCAACGACAACGGCCAGCCGGTCGAGGAGATGCGCTTCTTTGGCAACCGGCGCTTCCTGCTCGTCACCAAGGTGGCGGGTGGCGAGATCGACCGGGTGGTGCCGGGGAGCGCGACGATCCAGGTGGATGACCTGGACGCGACGATCACGCGTGGCCTGAGCGGCGTGGCGCGGATCGACACCACGACGCTGCAAGACGACATTGAGCGCGCGGTGCTGGGCGAGCTGTCCGGCAGCGACGGGCTGATCGGCGGCGAGCGGAGCTACCCGGCTGAATTCACCTATGACGACGGATTGCTGCTGGGCTTCGAGCTTGAAGGGGTGGACTATATGCTGCTCACCAACCTGACCGAGGATCAGGCGATCTGGGTCGTCCGGCAGATGCGCCAGATCGTCTCCGGCGACCAGCCCCAGCAGGCCGAGGCCGGGCCGGATGGGGTTGTCCTGACCCCCACCCCCACCGCGCTCCCGCGTCCCACAGGCGACCCTGAGCAGGCGGCCCATCTGCGCTACCTCACTATCCAGTCAGCGCTTGCACAGGAGACCTACTACGGCTCTCTGATGACGACCGGTGAGATCGAGGGCGGCGATGTCGTGCGCGAGGCGCGCTTCTACGGGAATCACCGCTTCTTCGTCCTCACCGAGTGGCCGGACGGCGACCCGGAGCGGCTGGAAGGCGAGCCCATCGAGTTCGGGAGCTACCCGGCTGCCCTGGCCGGAGGGCTGACCGGCACGATCTCGCTCACTCAGACTCACACCCTCCAGGACGGCACCCCGATCCTCGCCGGGGGTGGTGGTGGCGGTGGGTATGGTTTTGATGAAACGCGCGAATGGCCGGACGCGATTGACTATGAGAATGGCCTGCGGCTCACCTGGGTGGCCGACGGCGTGCGCTACATGGCGCTGACCAACAACAGCCGCGACGACCTGCTCGCCTTCGCCGACGTGGTCACGCGTGTGGCGACCGGCCAGCTGCCGGTCACGGTCCCCGGCTACCCGGATGATTTCCCACTGCCGTTCGAGCCTGTAGAAGAGGAGCCGCCCCCTCAGGACCAACTGGCCATCTTCTACATCGGCTCGGAAGGGACGTTTGGCGTCAGCATGGGTGCGCTTGCCTTCACGCCGTTGCACATGCACTACTTGCCCCCGGCGGCGACCCCCCAACTGGGCTACCCGGAACGCAGCGATGCCGGTGACTGGGTGCAGCTTGTGGTCCTCAGCCCGGACACCGGTACGATGGTCATCATCCACCAGAGCGTCGACACCGGCGAAGGGCTGCCCGGCGAGCCAAACACGACTCTGGATGGGGTGGAGGGCTACCTGGAGGAGAACGTTTCCTGCACGGTGGACGTGCCCGATTATCCGGCCCCGATAGAGTTAGGCCGCTCTGGCGGTGGTGGCGGCGGCAATGCCGATCTCCTGCCCCGCCTGACGTTCGACTGTGTCGAGCCGAGCGCCCGCTTGACAACAATCATGGATGGGGTGCGGGTCGAGGTGATTGTCAGCGGTATGGACGCTGAGGAGGCGGTGCAGATCGTCAGCGGCCTGTACACCGCCGACTGACCATCTTTCCCTGGCGATTCACAAAGAACCATCCGCAGCGATGCGCCACGGATGGTTCTTTGGCTTTCGATTCTATATCTGGG
>JARRJX010000248.1:0-8072 GCA_037388645.1 Chloroflexota bacterium | reverse complement strand
GGTCGGTGCGCCCAGATGGTGATCCCCAGGTCGACCTCCGTCCAGATGTCCCAATACTGCGCAGAGGGCAGGATGTTGAGGTTGATGGTGAAGCCACCGGCGGCAGCGGTCTCGGCGAGGGCCGCCTCGACCAGCACGGCGCAGACCTTCGTCATCCGGATGCGGGTGGACACCGAGCCGTTCAACGACGTTCGCGTCCGCAACGCGCTCAAGATGTGCATCGACCGCCAGAAGGCGCTCGACCTGGCCTGGTTCGGCGAAGGCGTGCTGGCACACGACGCGCACGTCGCACCCGTGCACCCCGCCTACTGCGAGAAGCCGATCCCACCGTACTCGCCGAGACCGCTGCCGCCGGTGGCTTCACCATCAACCTCAACATCCTGCCCTCTGCGCAGTATTGGGACATCTGGACGGAGGTCGACCTGGGGATCACCATCTGGGCGCACCGACCGCTGGGCACGATGGTGCCTGCGCTGGCCTACACCGCCGACGAGGACGGCAACCCAGGGGCCTGGAACGAGATGCGCTGGGTGGACGAGGAGTTCGTCAGCCTGCTGCGTGAGGCCGAGCGCACCCTGGACGTGGAGGCCCGCCGCGCGATCATGTGCGACCTGGAGCAGGTCCAGATGGATCGCGGCCCGGTGGGTATCGCGTTCTTCACCAACGTCTGGTACATCGCTGCCGAACGCTTCAAGAACATCCGGGCACACCCCACCAACTACGACCACCTCGACAACGTGTGGGAAGACGTGTAAAAAACGCGTTTGCCGATCCAGGCAAACATCTATGCAGTTGAGTGGAGAGGCGCACCTCGTGTGCGTCTCTCCATACACAGGCAGCCAGGGAGGGGCACATGGCAAAATTCATCGTCAGGCGTCTTGGCTTCATGGCCCTGACCATGCTGATCGTATCGATCTTCGTATTCCTCATCTCCGAGCTGGCTCCCGGCGACGTCGCCCGGCACATCCTGGGGCAGTTCGCCTCAGAAGAGCAGGTCGAGCTGATGCGCGAGCAGCTGGGGCTGAACCAGCCGATATTCGTCCGCTACGTGGACTGGCTGATCGGCAACGACTGGCGCTACACTCGGCTGGTGGGCAAGCCGCTCGTCTTCACCACCGTCAAAGGCCAGAACGAGCCGCAGTGGTACGCCGTTGGCAGCGATGGCACCCTGGAGCAGTGGCGCTTCAACGGCGAAGAGCTGGGTGAGATTCGGGTCGAGCCGGACGGCACGCGCGAGACGTTCCCCTTCAACGACTGGTCATATGACGAGAACGGCGAGGCGTACTTCTACGGTGTGGACAACGCCAACCACGTCGTCCTGTGGCGGAAGTCGACGCTGACGGAGCGCCTGGGCGCTGCCGCCGCCGGTCGGGAGATGTCTGAGGCCAGCGGGGAAGCCTACATGCCGCTGCGTAAAGGGCTGCTGCGCGGCGACCCCGGCATATCCACCCGCACCGGTCGCCCGGTTGGGCCGACCCTGGTGCGGCGTCTGCGCAATTCGTTTGCCCTGGCAGGGATCGCATTTGTTTTCATCATGCCTATCGCCCTCCTTTTGGGCCTGCTGGCCGGGCTGCGTGAGGGTGGTTTCGTCGACCGGGTGATCTCGCTCTTCAGCCTGGTCACCACCTCCATCCCCGAATTTGCCAGCGGCGTTTTCCTGATATTGATCTTCGCGTTCTGGCTAAAGGTGCTACCGGGAGCCGCGATCTTCCCCACCGACACCGCCCCCTGGCAGAACCTCAAGCTCCTGATCCTGCCGGTGGCGACCCTGACGCTGGTGGAGGTCGGCTACGTCGCCCGCATGACCCGCGCCAGCATGGTCGAGGTGATGAACGCGCCCTACATCCGCACCGCCTACCTGAAAGGCATCCCTTACTGGCGGATCATCTTCCGGCACGCCCTGCGCAATGCGCTGATGGCCCCGATCACGGTGATCATGCTGCACGTCAACTGGCTGGTCGGCGGGATCGTGGTCGTCGAATCGGTCTTTGGCTATCCCGGCCTGGGGCAGTACATCCTCGACTCCGCCCTGTTCAAAGACGTGTTCGCCATCGAGGCGGCGGCGATGATCATGGTCGCGCTGGCGGTCGGCACGCAGTTGATCGCCGACGTGATCTACACCTTCCTCAATCCTCGTATTCGGTACACGTGAGAGCAGGCGCTGAGGAGATTATAAAATGGCCGTAGCTGAACAAACCTCAGACGCGAGAGCGGGGCGGAGCCGCGAGCGGCGGTTCTGGAAGAACATTTCGATCATCTTCCATTCCCCGGTGGCGGTGATCGGGCTGAGCATCGTGCTGTTCTGGGTGCTGGTCGCGATCTTCGCGCCGCTGCTCGCCCCCTATTCCCCCACCGCCCAGGATTCGAGCGCCATGAACCAGGGCCCGTCTGCCACCTATCTGCTGGGGACCGATAACCTGGGGCGCGACATGCTCTCCCGCCTGATCTACGGGAGCCGCACGATCCTGCTGCTGGCCCCGATCTCGGTGCTGTGCTCGGTGATCGTGGGCACGGTCCTGGGCCTGATTGGCGGGTATTTCGGCGGCCTGGTCGACGAGATCGTGATGCGCATCCTCGACTCGATCATGGCCTTCCCCACCATTCTGCTCTACCTGATCATCATCGCCGCCATCGGGCCGTCCGCGCTGAACGTCGTGATCGCGATCACCTTCGTGGGCGCGCCCGGCATTGCACGTTTGGTGCGCAGCCTGACGCTCGACATCCGCACTCGCGATTACATCCGCGCCGCTGAGACGCGGGGCGAGCACCCGCTCTACATCATGTTTTTCGAGATCCTGCCCAACGCGCGCGGCCCGATCATCATCGACGCCATGCTGCGCGTCGGCTACGCGATCTTCTCGATCGGCACGCTCGGCTTCCTGGGGCTGGGGCTGCCGCCGCCCACGCCGGACTGGGGCGGGATGATCAGCGAGGCCCGCAAATTCATCTGGACGTATCCGTTGGGAGTGCTCTGGCCTGCCCTGGCGATCTCCAGCCTGGTGGTCGGCCTGAACCTGTTCGCCGACGGCCTGCGCGAAGAGACGACACGCTACAACTAAAATGTTACACGAAGGCAACTGATTGCCTTCGTGTAACACCCGCCTGCCAGTTATAAGGGAATCAACCATGCAAACCCAACAGGACACCCCGATCCTGAACGTGGAAAACCTGGCGATCTCCTACAAGATTCGCGACGGGATGGTGCCCGCCGTCCGGGACGTGAGCTTCAAGATCCACCGGGGCGAGGCGCACGGCATCGTCGGCGAATCGGGCTGTGGCAAGAGCACCGTCGCCTTCGGCATCGTCAACTTCCTGGGGCGCAACGGGCGGATCGTCAACGGCCAGATACTGTTCCAGGGGCGCGACCTGGTGGGCCGGTCGCAGGAGGAGCTGCGCAGGCTGCGCGGCGACCGGATCGCGATGGTCTACCAGGACCCGATGCAGGCGCTCAACCCGACGATGCGCATCGGCGACCAGATGGCCGAGGTGCTGGTCATCCACCGGGGCATGAGCAAGGCCGAGGCCGACGACCGCTGCGTCCAGATGCTTGAGCAAGTGCACATGCCCGACCCGGCTAACATGATGCGCCGCTTCCCTCATCAGGTCTCAGGCGGGCAGCAGCAGCGGGTAGTGATCGGGATGGCGCTGCTGAACGACCCGGCGCTGCTGATCATGGACGAGCCGACGACCGCCCTCGACGTGACGGTCGAGGCAGCGGTGCTCGACCTGATCGCCGAGCTACAACACACCTACGACACCGCGATCATGTACATCAGCCACAACCTGGGGGTGGTGGCACGGGTCTCGGATAAGGTGGGCGTGATGTACGCCGGGGCGCTGGTCGAGCGGGCCAGGGTCAGCGACATCTACCTGCACCCCGCCCATCCCTACACCCAGGGCCTGATGCGCTGCGTGCCCAAGCTGGGCATGAACAAGACCGACAGCTACCTCTACCCCATCCGGGGGCGCGTGCCCGCGCCCACCAACCTCCCGGCGGGCTGCGTGTACGAGCCGCGCTGCGATTACGCCCGCCCCGAATGCAGCCAGAAGCGCCCGGAGCTGCGCGAGGTGCTGCCGGGGCGCTGGGTGCGCTGCCACTTCGCCGAGGAGGTGCTGGAGGGTAAATGGGAGCCACCAGAGGAGCTGGTGCCCGACCTCGAAAAGCTGGCGAAGCCAGCCGACGGGGACGAGGCGATCCTGCAAATCGAGCACGCCAAGACGTACTACGAGGCCCCCTCTAAAAAGATGATCGGCGGCGAGCGGCAGTACGTCAAGGCCGTCGACGACGTGAGCATCGCGGCCCAGCGCGGGATGACCCTGGGAATCGTGGGCGAGTCGGGCTGTGGCAAGAGCACGCTGGTCAAGACGATCATCGGCCTGGAGAAGCCCACCGGCGGGGAGATGGAGTTCATGGGGCTGGACATCACCGTGCCGGTCTCTAAGCGCAACCTCAACCTGATCATGATCCGCCTGCTGAACATGATGCGTCTGGGCGAGAACTACTACGACCGCCTGCCCCGCCAATTGAGCGGGGGGGAGAAACAGCGGGTCGGCATCGCCCGTGCGATCGCCGGGAACCCGGAGATGATCCTGTGTGACGAGCCGGTCTCCGCGCTGGACGTATCCGTCCAGGCGGCGGTGCTCAACCTGCTGCTGGAAACCCAACACAAACTCGGCTCGACGATGGTGTTCATCGCCCACGACCTGAGCGTGATACGCTTCTTCTGCGACACGATCGGCGTGATGTATCTCGGCCAGTTCGCCGAGATCGGCCCGGCAGAGGCAATCTACGCGCCACCCTACCACCCTTACACCGAGGCGCTGCTCTCCGCCGTCCCGATACCGAACCCCACCGCCGAGCAGAAGCACATCCGCCTGAGCGGGGCGGTGCCCAGCGCGCTCAACCCGCCCTCCGGCTGTCGCTTCCACACCCGCTGCCCCCGGCGGACGACGCTGCCCGATGGGGGAAAAATCTGCGAAGAAGAGACGCCACCCTGGCGCGAAGTCAGCGCCGAACACCGGATCGCCTGCCACATCCCTCTGGAGGAGCTGCGCCAGATCGATCCGGTGATCACGATCGACCAGGAGGAGAGCCATGCTCGTTAGAGACTACATGACCCGCCATCCCTTTATGGCAGAGCCGGACATGTCCATCATCGAAGCGCAGCGTTACATGGGCGACAACAACATCCGGCACCTGCCCATCGTCGGGGACGGAAAGCGCCTGGAGGGCCTGGTCACACGTAGCTCGCTGCTCGTCGACCCCGGCAAGCTGGGCAGCCTGGACGTCTGGGAGATCACCCGCTACCTGTCCCGGCTGACCGTGGCGGACATCATGGTCAAGCGCGAGCACGTGGTGACCGCCGCCCCGGATGCGACGATTGAGGAGGCTGCCCGCACGATGGTCGAGCGCGGGATCGGCTGCCTGCCGATCGTCGAGGACAACGTGGTGGTCGGCCTGATCACCGAGAACCACCTGCTGCGCCAGCTCATGGAGATGATGTCCATGCAGATGCCGGGCACGCGGGTCACCATCTGGATGCCAGCCCGTAAAAAAGGCGAGCTGGCGAAGCTGGTCAGCGCGATTGCTGCCCAGGGCTGGGGCATCGCCGCGTTAGGCGGTGTGATAGCCCCTAAAGACCCGGACAAGTGGGAGGCGGTGGTCAAGGTGCACAACGTGTCGATCGCGGAGGTGGAGGCCGCCCTCAGCCCGATCGAGGGGCAGGAGATCGTCGACATCCGGGAAGGTTGACACTGGGCAAGGGCTGCTTTATGGGTTAAACCATATCCAACGCACGTTAAAAGTCGAGTTTCCCGGTAGGGCAATCCATGTCGCTTTTCGATCAGTTCTGCGCCGCGTTCGACGTGCGGCGCGCTGGCTGCACGCCTGCTACCAGCGCCACATCGTCGACAAGACCGAGATCGAGGGCCAGCTCGCCTATTCGCCGGGCACCTTCTACACCCGCCTCGACCACTTCGCCAAGTACGACCGCTGGGACGACATCCCGGCGGAAGACCGCGCCCGGATCAACCGCCGCTTCCTGGACGCCTTCATCGAGAAACACCGTCCCAACGTCGAGCGCAAAAAGCGGGGCCTCGCCGCCGAGAACGCGCTGCCCAACGATACGATCCTGCTGCTGGACGAGGTCGAGGAGATGATCCAGGCGGCAGAGGCGATCGTCGTGCAGCCCTGCGACTGCCGCCGCCTGGGCCAGAACTGCACCCGGCCCGTCGAGACCTGCATCTGGCTGGACGACGGGGCGCGGGCCGCGCTCGACCGGGGCTACGGGCGCGAGCTGACCCGCGAGGAGGCGGTCGAGCTTGTCCGCTGGGCCGACCGCAAGGGGCTGATGCACACCGCCGACAGCGAGTGGCGGACGCGCGGGCTGCACGCGATCTGCAACTGCTGCGGCTGCGACTGCTACCCGTTCCGCGCCGCACAGGAATTAGACAGCAAGGGCGTCTGGCCGAAAAGCCGCTACGTCGCCGCCTTCGACCCCGCGCCCTGCAACCACTGCGGCGCGTGCACCCGGCGCTGCCACTTCGACGCGTTCTACCACGACGGCACGACCATCCAGGTCGATGGCAAGACGAAAAAGACCGTGCTCTTTGATCCTGACCGCTGCTGGGGATGTGGGCTGTGCGCGAACACCTGCCCGCGCGACGCGATCACCATGCTGCCCCTGGAAGCCTGAAGAAGCACATGCTGAAAATCGCCGGGGTGCTGGCGGTGCCAGGGGTGGGCGGATATTACGTCGAAGACCTGGCCGCCCTGCAATCGTCGCCGATCCCGATCAAAGATCGCTACACCGCCCCGCCCCTCACCCCCGGCTTCCGGGCCGTGCGTGAGGTGGCCGAAGCCCTCTCGGTCGGCCTGGTGCTGGAGGATAGCACCGATCCGGGCGCGCCCCCGCAGGTGGCCTGGGGCGACTGCCTGACCGTGGCCTACGGCGGCAAGGCGGGCCGCGACCCGGTCTTCCGCGCCGCACCCCACGTGGCGGTCGTCGATCAGGAGATCGCCCCCCTGCTGATCGGGCAGCCGGTGGAGGCGTTCCGCCCGCTGGCCGCCCAGGTCGACAGTCAGATCGCCGCGCTCGACCTCCCCGCCGCCCCAGATGGCGCGAGTGCGCCCCCTCTCTCCCGCCGTGAGGTGCTCTCGCCCGCCCGCCTGCTGCGCGCCTTTCGGGAGGAGCTGGACAAGAGCCTCACCCCCCAGCCGCCCGCCGTCGAGCGGCCCGCGCCGCCCCCCTCCAAACACACCGCCCTGCGCTATGGCATAGGCCAGGCGCTGCTGCGGGCCGCCGCACTGGCGCGGGGGGTGACAATGGCCGAGGTCGTCGCGGAGGAGTGGGGCCTCCCCCTGCCTTCCCAGCCCGTCCCAATCCACGCCCAATCCGGCGGCGAGCGAATCCACAACGCGGACAAGATGATCGCGCGCCGGGTGGGGTCGCTGCCCCACGGGCTGGTGGACGACATCCCCGCCCAGGTGGGCGAATCCGGCGACAGGCTCGCCCAGTACGTCCGCTATTTGAAAGACCGCATAACCACGCTCGCGCCCTCCGGATACCACCCAACGATCCACCTCGACGTGCACGGGGCGCTGGGCATCCTGGCCGAGGGCCAGCCGGGCCGCCTGCTGGGCATGCTGTACCAATTGGAATCGGCAGCATCTCCCTACCCCCTGCGGGTCGAGTGCCCGGTGATGATGGAGAGCCGCGCCGCGCAGATCGAGCTGATGGCCCTCCTGCGCGAATACCTCCGGATTCGCGGGATGGGGGTGAAGCTGGTCGCCGACGAATGGGCCAACACGCTGGAGGACATCCAGGCGTTCGTGGAAGCCGGGGCCGCCGACATGATCCAGATCAAGACCCCCGACCTTGGCGGCGTGCACAACGCCGTCGAGGCCGTCCTGGCGTGCCAGGCAGGCGGCGTGAGTGCCTTCCTGGGCGGGAGCTGCGCCGAGACCGACCTCTCCACCCAGGTTTCCGTCCACCTGGCCCTCGCCACCCATCCAGATCTGATCCTGGCGAAGCCGGGCATGGGTGTTGACGAAGGGTTTATGCTCGTTCATA
>JARRJX010000247.1:0-4381 GCA_037388645.1 Chloroflexota bacterium | reverse complement strand
ACGGACAAGGAACTTGTCGCCTACTGTCGAGCCAGCTTCTGCCCCTACGTTCAAAAAGCCCGGCGCGTATTCAAGCGCTACGACCTGCCGGTCCGCGAGATCATGATCGACCAGGACCCTGAAGCGCTGGAGCGCGTGATGAGCTGGACGGGCTACCGGTCCGTCCCAACGATCTTGCTCGCCAACCCCGGCGAGATCGTCCCCTTCGAAGAGCCTGCCCCGCTCGAAGAGGGCACCAGCCCGCGCGGTGTCGACCGGGGGGTGATGATCACAGAGCCGTACGAGGAGGAATTGGAGGCGTGGCTGCGCAAGCACGGCTTCATCGAATAAGCCCGATCTCCAGGCAGGCACATGCCCCCCTGGGCGGCTGATCTGCTCGCCCTGGCGGCCTGTGTCGCCGCCTTCCTGCTGGCTTTGGCCTGGCTCGGCGCGGGTCGGCTCTCCCGCCGCTGGAAACCCGACCCGCCATCCGCGCCGGAGGATTTCGGCCTGCCCTGCCAGCCGGTCGAGTTCGCCTCCCGTGACGGCGTCCCGCTGGTGGGCAGGCTGATCGGCCCCGGCGGGGGCCGCCCGGTCGTGGTCTTCGCCGCCGGGCTGTTTGGCAGCATGGATGGCGACACCGAGCTCGCGCTCCCGCTCGTCCGGGCGGGCTACGACGTCTTCCAGTTCGATTGGCGCGGCCACGGCGCGAGCGGCGGCGAGCGGGTGACGCTCGGCGTGCGCGAGCGGGACGACCTGGTGGGCGCGGTCGACGTTTTGCAGGCGCGCGGCGCGAAGTGGATCGCCCTGCTCGGCTTCTCGATGGGCGGCGCGGTCGCCCTCCGCGTGGCCGCGGCAGACCGGCGCGTGGCCTGCGTGATCTGCGATGGCGGTTACGTCCACCTCGCCCACGCCCTCGAAGGCTTCGCCCGCTCCCGGCTGGGCCTGCCCCTCAAACCGTTCGTCTGGCTGGTGATGCGCCTCGCCGAAGTCCGCCTCGGCCTCCGCCTGGCCGAAGCCGATCCGCTGCCCCACGTCGGCACGATTAGTCCAAACCCCACCCTCCTCATCTACGGCAGCGCCGACCCCTTCGTGCCCCCCGCCGACCAGGACGCCTTGTTCGGAGCCTGCCGCGAGCCGAAGTCGATCTGGCGCATCGAGGGAGCCGGGCACCGCGACGGCTTTGAACGCCACCCCGAAGCCTACCTGGAGCGGGTGATCGGGTTCTTGAATGAGAGTCGTATTGGTTTTAGGGAGAGGAGGGAATGATGCCAGAAAAAAACAGCCCCGGCGACGCCGTCGACCGGGCGCAGATGGTCAAGCAAAAGTACGAGGGCGAGTTATTGGCCTACCCCGGCGTGGTAGGCGTGGGCGTCGGGCTGCGCAGCCGGGGCGGCGCGCTGGGCGAGGAGATTTGCATCGTGGTGATGGTGCGCGAGAAGCGCCCCGCCAGCGCCCTGCCCCCCGATGAGCTGCTCCCCACCACGCTCGACGGCATCCCGGTCGACGTGCAGGAGACGGGCGTCTTACGCGCCCACCGCTGACCCGCCCGCATTTCAACCTTGAGGCATGCCTGTTAAACGCATCCCCAGCTCTCATGCCAACCGTCGGTCGTCACGCTCGGCCTTCCCCCCTCTCCACGAGTGGAGGGGGAGCGAAACACCTATCGGGTGTTGAGCGGGGGTGAGGTAACGTGAGATGTGCCCGCTATTCCCCTGCCTTGTTTTGCGTCATCTGGTCGCGCAGCGCCTCGATGTTGTTTTGCACGATCCCGGCGCGCGGGTCTTCCAGGTCTTTGAGGATTTGCGCGCTGCGCTCGTAATATTCCAGTGCCACCGAGAGCGCGCCGCTCTTCTCGTAGAGCAGGGCGATGTTGTTCAGCGTCGAGGCCTGCCCCGGCTGGTCGCCGATCCGCTCTTTGAGCGCCAGGCTGCGCTTGAAGTTCGACAGGGCGTGGTCGATGTCCCCCTGGTTGAAGTTGGTGATCCCCAGGTTGTTGAGCGCCTGCGACTCCCCCGCGTCGTCACCCAGGTTGGCGTAGATCGCCAGCCCGCTCTGGTAGGCGTGCAGCGCCTCGCCGTCCTGTCCAAGCCCCTCGTAGGAGGCCCCGATGTTCAGCCAGGTCTGCGCCTGTCCCGCCCGGTCGTTCAGCACCGTGAACATGTCCAGCACGCGCTGGAAGGCGGGCAGCGATTCGTCGAACCGCTCCTGCAAATACAGGATTCCGGCGACGTTGTTCATCGCCTTCGCCATCTCCGCCACGTTCCCAACCTGTCCCTGGATCTCCAGGCTGCGCTCGTAATATTCCTGCGCCTGCAGGAAGCGCCCCTCCCGTTCCAGCACCGCCCCGATGTTGTTCAGCGAGGCCGCTTCGCCGGAGGGGTCGCCCAGGTCCTGGCTGATCGCCAGGTTGCGCTCGAACCGGGCCCGCGCCTGTTCCAGGTCGTTCAACACGGTGTGCGCGTAGCCCAGGTCGCTCAGGTAGGTGTACTCGCGCATCACGTCGCCGCTGGCGTGCGCGGCCTCCACCACCTCGGTCGTCAGCCCGATCAGGTTCGCCCACAGCCCGCGCCGCTCGAAGTAGTTGAGCAGGGCGTCGGCGAAGGCGTAGGTCTTCGGCTGGTTCCCCCCTCCCTCCTTGCTGATGCGCCGGAAGGCGGCCATGATCTGCCCCAGTTGGGCATCGGTCGCCCCGCCGTCCTCCCCCGATTCTTCCACCAGGTTCACGTAATACTCTTGCAGGCGCTTCTCGGCCTGGATCAGCTCCTTCGGGTGGCTTGAGCGTCGCAGGTGCTCGCGCAGCGCCTCGTGCAAGACGAATTGCCCGCCCGGTGCCCGGTGCAGCAGCGCCGCCTCCACCAGCAGTTCGAGCGTCTGGGTCGCCTCGTTGCTCGGCATATTCCAGCAGGCTCCGGCGGCTTCCGACGAGAACGGGTTCCCCGACCCCGCCGAGAACGCCCCCAGCAGCGCCGAGCGTTGCAGCTGTGCCCCGCCAAAGCGCGACAGCACCAGGTTGACGATCAGACCTAGCGCGTTCTTTCGGGTCTTTTCGTCGTCAGCCTCGAACACCGAGATCGGCCCCTGGTCGTCTCGCAGCACTTCCAGCAGGCGCAGCCAGGTGATCCCCTGCCGGGCCTGCGCGCCGACCAGCGACAGGGGCAGCGCCGAGTTGCTCAGCCGCTTGACGATCTCCTTGACCGTGGGCAGGTAGATGTCGGGCATCATCGCCGCCCAGTCGGTCAGCAGTTGCAGCGCCTCCGTCTCGCTCATCCGGTCGATCCGGTAGCGCCGGGCCTTCACCCCCATCGCCACCTCTTCCGCGTCCGTCGTCACCAGCCGGACGCAGTTCGGGCCGCCCACGTTGAGCATCTTGATTTGCTCGACCGTCACCACGTCGTCGATCACCAGCAGGCAGCGCGCCTCGCGCAGTTGGGCGCGCAGCACCGCCGAGCGGCTGGTCGTGTCCGGCACCTGGCTCAGGTCGTTCCCCAGCGCCTCGCCCCAGGTCGCCTGGGCAAGCTGCGTGTCGTTCTCATTCCCCAGCGACACCCACAGCACCCCGTCCGGGAAGGTCTTGATTACGTCCGCGTCGTGGGCCAGCGCGCTCGCCAGCGAGGTCTTGCCGGAGCCGCCCGGCCCGTGCAGCACCAGCGGCGTCAGGAACGTCGAGGGACGCTCCAACAGCAGCCGCTTGATCGACAGCAGCTCGGCGCGCGGCACGAAGTGCGACGGCAGTTCCGGGGCCTGGTAGGGGATCGCCGCCCGCTCCGGGCGGTTGACGAAGGCGAACCGCACGTCCTGGGAGGGCCTGCTCGCCGTCCGCTCCGGCACTTCCACCACCTGATCCGGCTGTTCCATCGCTTGATCCGACTCTTCCACCGCCTGATCCGGCACTTCCACTACCTGCTCCGGCTCTTCCATCGCTTGAACCGGCTCTTCAGTCGTCTGATCCGGCTCTTCCACTACCTGCTCCGGCTCTTCCACCGCTTGCTCTGGCTCTTCCACCGCTTGATCCACCATTTCCTCCGTCGGCTGAGCCGCCGGTTGCGCCGCCTGCTCCACCTGCGCCGCTTGCTCTACCTGTGCCGCCCCTTCGTCGGTCAACTGCCCTGCCGTATCGGGGTTGTCGCTCATCTTCTCACCCATCTCTACCTTGACCCAGACGAATGTCGATCATCCACGCACTTCTCGAATGAATCCGATGCTGCAACCAGTATAGCATAAGCATATATGAGACTCTCTTTGGTAGATCCTCATCGGTAGGTTGGATTCCCAAAATACGATACCTGGCTTGTGTCTTGGAGAAATTGACGTATCCAGCAATAAACAGGTCTGCTATGTATACGTAACAAATAACTATTTGAGATTGCGTATTTTTTCGGTTTGCAAAAGGTATCTTTGA
>JARRJX010000246.1:0-6131 GCA_037388645.1 Chloroflexota bacterium | reverse complement strand
ACAGAACGACCGCGACCAGCCAATCGAGCCAGCGCTTCTGAATCCAGTCAACCCAGTTCGCCCGATCCGTCTCCATCATGATGCCCTCCGTTTTTGCGGCCCGTGGCGATGAGGATAAACGCATACACTCATCCCTCGTTGTGCCCAAATCCGCCCAACGGGGGACGAGTGGGGACGCCGTGACGGCGATTCCGCAAACTTTCAAACTTTTTTGTGTTTAGGGGAAGTTACCGGAAACAGCGTCACACTTGTCCCTCCATGTCCCCCATCGCGACCCGGACAGGTCTCCCTACTCCCACCCAAAACACCCTCGCAATATCGAGGTATCGTGTTACAATTCTGCGCGGACTTGTCCTACTTCTTCGATCAAGCAGCAGGGAGACAACCTATGGCGAAAAAGGCGATCACCTTCCAGGAAGCCGTCATGCGCCTGCACGAGTTCTGGGGGGCGCAGGGCTGCGTCATCTGGAACCCGTACAACATCCAGGTCGGCGCGGGCACGATGAACCCGGCCACCACCCTCATGGTGCTCGGCCCGGAGCCGTGGAACGTGGGCTACGTCGAGCCGTCCATCCGCCCCGACGACGGGCGCTACGGTGACAACCCCAACCGGATGCAGAAGCACCACCAGTACCAGGTGATCCTCAAGCCCGACCCCGGCAACCCGCAGGAGATTTACCTGCAAAGCCTGGAGGCGCTGGGCATCGACCGCCGCGAGCACGACATCCGCTTCGTGGAAGACAACTGGGAGTCGCCCGCCCTGGGCGCGTGGGGGCTGGGCTGGGAGGTCTGGCTCGACGGCCAGGAGATCACCCAGTACACCTATTTCCAGCAGGCGGGCGGCCAGACCCTCAACCCGGTGCCCGTCGAGCTGACCTACGGCATCGACCGGATCGTGCTCGCCCTGCAAAGGGTGAACTCGGTGTGGGACATCGAGTGGACGGAGGGCCTCACCTATGGCGAGCTGCTCCACCGCGCCGAGCGCGAGCACTGCGTGTACTATTTCGAGGTCGCCGACGTCGACGCCCTGACCGAGATGTACAACACCTACGAGCGCGAATCGGATCGGGCGCTGTCGGTCGATCCGCCCATCGTGCTGCCCGCCTACGACTACCTGCTCAAGTGCTCCCACACCTTCAACGTGCTCGACGCGCGCGGCGCGATTGGCGTCGTCGAGCGGGCCGAGTATTTCCGCCGCATGCAGCGCATGGCCGCCCGGATCGCCAAAGCGTACGTCGGGCAGCGCAAAGAGATGGGCTACCCCATGCTCCCGCCCGATTGGGCAGTCGATCCGGAGACGGACGTCGTGAGCGTGCCCGCCGCCGCGCCGCCCAAGATCAGGCGCGGCACGTACCCGGCCACGCCCGCGCCCTTCCTGCTTGAGATCGGCTCCGAGGAGCTGCCCGCCGCCGACCTCGACTCGGCGCTCGCCCAGCTTCGTGACCTCGTCCCGGCGCTGCTGGAGGAGTCCCGCCTCGATTATGACACCGTCACAATCTACGGCACCCCCCGGCGGCAGGTGGTTTACGTCGAGGGGCTGGCCCCCAAGCAGCGGGCGCAGGAGATCATCCACCGCGGCCCGCCCGCCAAAGTGGCCTTCGACGCCGAGGGCAGCCCTACCAAGGCTGCCCAGGGCTTCGCCCGCAGCCTGGGGATCGAGGTCTCCGACCTGGAGCGCCGCGAGGTCGAGGGCGGGGAGTACGTCGTCGCGCTGGTCAAGGACGAGGGTAAGCCCGCCGCCGAGGTCTTGAGCGAGGCTCTGCCGGGCCTGATCGCCGCGATCCGCTTTGAGAAGTCGATGCGCTGGAACTGGTCGGGCGTGGCCTATTCACGGCCCATCCGCTGGCTGGTGGCGCTCTTTGGCGAGGGGGTGGTGCCCTTCGTCTACGCCGATACCTACGCGGGGCGCACCACGCGCGGCACGCGCCCGCTGCGCTCCCCGGAGATCGATCTGTCCGGTGCGGCGGATTACTTCGCCGCGCTGGCCGAGCAGGGCATCATCGTCGATCGGGACGCGCGGCAGGCGGCGATTGCCGGGCAGATCGCCGCGCTGGCCGTCCAGGCCGGGGGCGTGGTCAAAGACGACCGGGACCTGCTGGAGGAAGTGACCAACCTGGTCGAGCAGCCCACCGCGCTGCTGGGCCGCTTTGGCGAGGACGAGGCGCAGGACGCCGAGTTTCTCAAGCTGCCCGGCCCCGTGCTCACCACCGTGATGCGCAAGCACCAGCGTTACTTCGCGGTGGAGGATAAGAGTGGGAAGCTGCTGCCCTACTTCATCGCGGTGCGCAACGGCGACGAAGACTTCCTGGAGAACGTGGTCGAGGGCAACGAGCACGTCATTCGGGCGCGCTTCGCCGACGCCCGCTTCTTCTACAAGGAGGACGTCGAGCACCCCCTCTCTTATTATCTGGAAGGGCTAAAGGGCCTGACTTTTCAGGAGGACTTAGGCTCCTACTACGAAAAGGCCGCCCGCCTGGAAGGGTTAGCGGGGCGCATCGGCGGAGAGTTGGGCATCCCGGATGAGGATGGCGCGCTTGAGCTGACCATCCGGGCCGCCCGGCTCGCCAAGGCCGACCTGACCACCAAGATGGTGGTCGAGATGACCTCCTTGCAGGGCATCATGGGCCGCGAATACGCGCTGCTGGCCGGGGAGAACCCGCTCGTCGCAGACGCCATCGCCGAGCACTACATGCCGCGCTCCGCCGGGGGCGCGCTGCCCCAGTCCCCGGCAGGGATCGCCATTGCCCTCGCCGACCGGCTCGACAGCCTGGTCGGGCTGTTCGCCGTCGGCATGGCCCCCACCGGCTCCGCCGACCCCTTCGGGCTGCGCCGGGCGGCGCTGGGCGTGGTGCAGATTTTGCTCGGCCACCAGATCGACCTCGACCTGCGCCAGGCCATCGAGTGGGCCGCTCAGGGCTACACCGGCGATCTGGGCGAGCAGTTCATCTCCGAGGACGCCAGGGCACTCGCCCTGGACTTCGTCGTCGGGCGGCTGCGGGTGGTGCTGCGCGAGTCCTATCGCCACGACGTGGTCGAGGCGGTGCTGGCCGAGCAGGGCCACAGCCCCCACCAGGCCGCCCGCTATGCCGGGCAGCTGGCCCGCTGGGCCGAGCGGCCCGATTGGGAGGAAATCCTCGACGCCTACGCGCGCTGCGCCCGCATCACGCGCGGCCAGGAAAAGACCTTCAAGATCAGGCCGGATCGCCTGAAGGAGGTCGTCGAGAAAGAGCTGTACGTTGGCTACGAGCAGACCGTCGAGGCGCTGGGCGCAGCCCCCGACGTGGACGCCTTCCTGAGCGCGTTCGACCGGCTCGTCGCGCCGATCACCGCCTTCTTCGCGCCGGAGGCCGAGGGCGGTGTGCTGGTCATGGCCGAGGACAAATCGCTGCGCCACAGCCGGCTGGCGCTGCTCCAGGCGGTCGTCGCCCTGGCCGATGGCGTGGCCGACTTCTCCCTGATGGAAGGGTTCTAGGCCAGGACTATCACTATCGGGATACGAAAAGCGCTCCTTGCTCAATCGCAAGGAGCGCTTCGGTTAGCGGCTGATTACAGCCCGTTCGCTAGTTGGCCTCTTTCTCAAGGTCTTCCGGGTACACTTTTTCGTACCGGGGGGCCAGCGCGCCGTTTGGCTTGCGAACGTAGTACAGCTTCATCACGTACTTCGGGGCGTCGTCCTTGCGGGCTCTACCCACTGTTTTCTTCGCGCCTTTTCGTCCACCCATAAGGTTCTCTCTCCTTTTTCCCGACCTTTGGTCGGCCACCGCCCGGCTGTGCTCAGGCGGATGTTGGGGTTTTATTGATTTGCCGAGTTGTCGCCGGTCTGGGTCTCGCCGCCGGTGCCAGTCGCTGTCCCGGTATCGCCCAGCAGGTCAAGCAGGTTCATGCGCGGGTCGATAGCATAGGGCAGCGCAGGCGGCACGTCCACCCCGTAGAACGAGGTGATGTATTCCAGCGTGACCGCGTCGGTCTGCACGTTGTCGATGTCATCGTCGAGCGCGCTGCGCAGCGCCAGATCGATTAAAGCATCGTTCTCAAGCGAGTATTTTAACACCAAAGCGTCCTGACGGCTCATTGCCAGCGTGACGATATCCGGAATCGGTATCGATGGCAGGGGAGTCGGGGTCGCCTGGTCCGCCGGAACCGGCGTCGCGCCTTCAGTCTGCCCGCCCTCAGTCTCCTGGACAGGCGGGGCAGGTCCCGAGTATTTCGGCCAGGTCGGGGTTGTCGGTCAGCACGATTGTCTTGTTGGGCCCCAGAGTCTGGAACTCCTCGTCGACGTCCACGAACCGGAATGACATCAGGATGTCCACATGGTCGCCTGGTCGCAGTGCAAAACCCACCGCCGAGAGGCGGGTGATCGGCATCGCGACCATCACCATGCCGGAGGGAATCTCCAGCGCGATGTCCGAGCCGGTATCGACCAGGGCAGGCTGGTCCAGCGGGGACAGCATGAAGTCCAGGATCGGCTGCCCCTCCAGGATGTCGACGCGGGCGATGCGATCCTCTACCTGCTCCAGCCCGGCGGCGTCCTCCCCCCGCCCGACCAGCAGCGTGCCCAGCGGCAGGTCAACCGAGTCCGGCCACTCCTCGAAGCGCACATCCTGGATGCTCAGCCGCGCGCCACGCGGAATCTGGCGGTTGGCGACGATGATCCTGACCGTCGTCGGCACCGGTGTGGGGGTTGGCCCTTCTTCCTGGCTGACGTCTGGTGAGGTAGCCGAGGGCAGGACGCGCTGCAAGAGAAACAAGCCGCCCACCCCAATCAGCACCACCACCAGGATCAGCACGATCAGTATCAATCCTGTCCTTCGCCGGCCACCACTGCCCATAGCGATCATCTCCTGAGTGAATTATGGTCGTCTTGGTATCACCACGGGCCAAGCGCCCGCAACCATGTTCTCAACAAAACGGGGTGAGTCAGCCAGGGACTCACCCCGCCCACAATCGATATTATACGACAATCAAATCCGGGGGCAAGTCACTTCCCCCCACCCGCCGACAGGGCTGGCCGTCCCGCCGCCGGGATTTGGTATGCTTTCGATATCACTGCGTCAGGAACGGGCGGCTATCCAGCGTGATCCGCCAGCCGTAAGTGTCGTTCTGGCCCGCCTGATACCGGGCGTACAACCGACCGCCATAAAAGGGAACACCAGACGCGTCAGACGGAATGGTGAACTCATACGGCGGGCTTGACCAGAAGCCATTATTCTCGATGTTTGCCGGGCCTAGCCGGGGAAGGCTCCAGTAGCCTGGGCACGTCCCGTAGGCCGTCGAGCCATTGTCGTCGTAGCACGCTCCCCAGTCAGACAGCGGAACGCTGTCAAAATAGAAGAGAATGGGGTCCCGGCCTCCGGCGTCTGCGTCGTACACGTCGATAGTCATCTGCTGCCCGGCGAACTGTGGGCCAAGATAGGTCAGCGGGATGTCCACCAATATACCACCGGCCACCGAGTTCATCGGCAGGTGCCCGATGCCAAACACGCCCGCACCCTGCGAGCGGTGCAGGACCTGGTCGTCAGCCAGGGCAACTTGGAGGAACACCTGGCGGGCGTTTACCTCCGAAGGCGCGGCGATCGACGGGTCCTGGGTAAGAGATGGCCCGGCCCAGAACTCGTAGCTGTTCTCCGACGCGCCGGAGTAGCCCCGTACCTGCAAGAACAACTGTTTCATACCGGTGATCGGATCTTCGTAGATGTTAGGCACCTCGCTGTTGAAGTCCACGATGAAATCCCCGTTGCCTTCACACCTGGTGGCCGTCGTATACCCACCGTCCCACGGGTCACCGAAATGGGCAGCCCGGTATGCCTCGCAGTTTTCGGTGACGACGGCAGGCTCTCCGCCGACGCCCGCAGCTTCACAGAACGGGTCGTCGACGTCGCCTGGGTCGATCGCGCCCATCGATACCAGCTCGTTAAAGACGCAGCCCATGCTGCCCCCGTCAAAGGCAGGCATCAGCTCCCCACCCGTTGCGCCGGGGGATACCCAGTGCATGTCGGTGGCAGCAGCCTCCGCAGCAGCAGCCCCACCCATTCCATCCGTCTTGCCGACGTAGTAAGCCAGGTCGACCGGTAGCAGGTTGCCACTGCTATCCTGCTCGTAGTAGTAGAGGCGGAAGAGCGTCCGAGTATTGG
>JARRJX010000245.1:0-4393 GCA_037388645.1 Chloroflexota bacterium | reverse complement strand
GACGGCGGTGTGATGACCAAGCAGATTTTTTGAGGGTAGAGCGGCCTTACCCCCCTTCCTGGCACTGTGTGCCGAGCTGTACCCCCTTGCACGGAGGGACGAACAAACCATCAACCGACAAAGGAGCATTCGTCGATGGACATCAACTGGCTGATCGAGCACTTTGGCTTGCAAGAGCTGCCCACCGAGGGCGGAATCTTCACGCAGACGTACGTCTCTGAGGAGCGCCTCGCCCCCGACGTCCTGCCGGGGCGCTACGGCGTGGAAAAGCCGTTCGGGACGGCAATCGTCTACCTGCTGACGCCGGACGCCAACTCCTTCTCGGCGATGCACAAGCTGCCCACCGACGAGGTGTATCACTTCTACCTGGGCGACCCGGTGGAGATGCTGCAACTCTACCCGGACGGCCACAGCGAGCGGGTGATCCTGGGGCAGGACTTGATGGCTGGGCAGCGGGTGCAGTACGTGGCCCCGCGCGGGGTGTGGCAGGGGTCACACCTGCGGGCGGGGGGCGCATACGCGCTGATCGTGACGACGATGGCCCCTGGCTTCACGCCAGACGACTACCTGGGCGGGGCGCGCGAGGAATTGATCGCGGCCTACCCGCACGAGGCGGAACTGATCACCACGCTCACCCGGCTGGGCGAGGGAATCCGGCGGATGGACGGTTGAGGGGGCTATCGCTTACTGCGCTATCGAAAGCCTGATCTCGTCGTCGAGCAGGCGCTCGTCGACGACCGGGACGATGGCCGCGTAGTAGATGGGGCAGCGCGTAGGGGTTGGGAAGCCGCCGCTGATGCAGGAGATAGCGGCTGTAGCCGTAGTGGTCGATCTCGTCGGGGCTTTCAAAAACGGGGCCTGCGCTGAAACCCAACGCCAGCGCCAGGTACACGAACGCGATCCCGCAAAGGACCCATCGCTCGAACCGTCGTGTTGTGTCGATAGCCATCGGCGAGAACACCTTGATGGTTGTCAGGGCCGGTGTATCGGCAGATGCTGCCCGTGTCTTCGGAAGAATATAAGCCAGCGCAACTCCTGGGGCTGCGCCAGAGTATTTTAGCAAACTTTCCGAGCCGTCCCCATCAGCTCAGCGCTGCCGCGTTCACGAACAAGGCCGCGATGACGCCGGGCACCCAGCCCACCAGCGTCAGCAGGAAGACCAACAAGATCGTCCCGCAGCCCCGGTCTAACACGGCCAGGGGTGGGAAGATGATGCATACCAACGCACGTCCTAAGCCCATTTCAACCCTTTCCTTTACATACCAACTCCATCTCGATCATCCTGTACGCACGACCGGCGGTTTTAGTTGTGCGATCTCTTGTTGCCCGAATCCTGCCGCGCTCTTAGAATCAACGCGCGCCGATGCCAGGCGGCTTTTTATCGCCCCGGCAAACGCCACTTTGCCACCAGGAGCCGCCTTGGATACCAGCCCGAACCAACCCTCACCCGCCGCAAAGATCGCGCTGATCGCCGTCCTGGCGGTGTACGTCCTGCTCAACGTCGGGTACGCGCTTGCCTTCCCGATCTTCGAAAGCTGGGACGAGCCGCACCATTACGAGTACGTGCGCTACCTGATCGAGCAGCGCCGCCTGCCGATACAGTACCCCGGCGGCGGCCAGACCGAGTTCCACCAGCCGCCCGCCTATTACGCGGTGACCGCGCTGCTGACCGCCTATCTGCCCGCCGACTCCTACACCCCGGAGGCCAACCCGGCCTTCGGGCAGGAATCGTGGCACGGCCACAACCAGAACGCCTTCATCCACCCGCGCGCGGTGGAGGGCTGGCCCTGGCGCGGGACGGCGCTCAACGTCCACCTGATGCGCCTGCTGAGCGTCGGGTGGGGGCTGGTGAGCCTGCTGGCGGTCTGGCACCTGAGCGCGCGCCTCCAGCCCGACGAGCCGGGCGGGGAATGGCTGCGGGTGGGCGCGGTGGCGCTGACCGCCTTCAACCCGACCTTCCTGGTGCTGATGGGCAGCATCAACAGCATGGTGCTGGCGACGGCCATCGGGGCGGGGCTGGCGCTGGCGCTGGTGGATGTCGCCACCAGGGGCCTGAACGATCGGCTGGCGCTCGCCACCGGCGCGCTGTTCGGGCTGGCCGCGCTGACCCGCTGGACGATGGCCCCGTTCCTGGCCTCGTTTTTGGGCGCGGTGGTCGTCAGCCGGGCGGCCTGGAAGCGCCCCTGGCGGGCCGCCGGATGGACGCTCATAACGCTGCTGGTCGGGGCCTCAATCGCGGGATGGTGGTCCGCGCGCAGCATCCGGCTGTACGGCGACCCGCTAGCGCTCTCGGTGCTGTACGACTCGTGGGGGGAGGGACGCCCGGTCGGCGCGCCCTCGATGCTGTCGGGCGTGCCGACGCTGCTGTCCAGCTACTGGGGGTCGTTCGGCCCGTGGGGGTCGATTGCGCTGCCGGACTGGGTGCACTGGCTGCTGCTGATGTTCACCTTCATCGGGATGGGCGGGCTGGCCTGGCGCTGGATCGACGGGAAGCTGAGCGCGGACGCGAAGCGGGCAATCTTCGTGCTGGGCAGCATAACGGTCGGCACGTTCGTCTTCGCCGTGATCGCGGGCAGCCAATCGCGCTTCGGCGTGCAGCAGCGCTGGCTGGTGCCCGGCCACCCGGCGGCAATGGTCGTGCTGGCGCTGGGCTGGTGGCACATCCTGAGTGGGGAGCGCCTGTTGCCCTGGGCGCGCATCTCGTGGGGGGTGCTGCCCCTGATCCTCTCGGTGGGCAGCCTGTTCTGGGTCATCCTGCCCGCCTACGCCCCACCCCAGACCGTCGACGACCCGGCGCTGCTCGACTACCAGACCGGGTACGACGTGACGGTCGGGGATTTTGCGAGGCTGATCGGGGTGAGCGTCCCCAGCCGGGCCGAGCCGGGGCAGAGGGCGACGATCCGGGTGTGCTGGGAGACGCTGAAGCCGACGACGGAGAGCTATTGGCTGTTCGTGCAACTGGTGGGGGCCAACCAACAGCGGCTGGCGGGGATCGACTCGGTGCCGGGGCGGGGCAATTACCCCACGACGGACTGGACGGCGGGACTCTCCCACTGCACCGACTGGCCGGTGCTGCTGCCGCCGGACGCCCCACCGGGCCTGTACACCGTCCAGGTGGGGCTGTACGAGCGCGAATCGCTGCACCGGCTGGAGGCGACACTGCCCTCCGGCTCTGGCCGGCCCGGCACGCCGTTCAACCCGCCGATTGTGGGCCAGGTGCTGGTCGAGGCCAGCCCCGGCGACCCGCCCGCCGAGGCGGAAACGGTCGACGCGGACTTCGGCGGGGCGATCCGGCTGCGCGCGGTACGGATGCCGGAGGCGATCCGACCGGGGGACGCGCCGCTCATCACCCTCTACTGGGAGGCGCTCAGCCCGCCGCCGCAGCCCTACACGGTGTACATCCACCTGGCCGAGCCGGGCGACCCGGCCAGCCTGCTCGCCCAATCGGACGGGCCGCCACGCGACGGCCTGTATCCGACCGACCTGTGGCCGGTGGGGGCGCTGGTGCCGGACGCGCACAGGCTGACGCTGCCCGCCGACCTGCCCGGCGGCGTCTACGAGCTGCGGATCGGGCTGTACGACCTGGCGAGCGGAGCGCGGCTGCCCGGCCCGGAGCCGGACGGCTCGTTCGCGCTGCCGCTGCGGGTGATCGGGCCGTGATGCGGATAGACACCTACTTTTTGGAAATAGAAGGGAACCGGACATGATCAGCGCGAAATTCCTGCTCACATCACTCGTCGTCGTGCTCGTACCCGGCACGGGCGTGATCTACACCGTCTCGACCGGGCTGGCGCAGCGCTGGCGGGCGAGCATCGTGGCGGCGGTGGGGTGCACGCTGGGGATCCTCCCGCACCTGACGGCCAGCATACTGGGCCTCTCGGCGATCCTCCACATGAGCGCGCGGGCGTTCCAGGTGATCAAATTCGCAGGCTCAATCTACCTGCTCTACCTGGCGTGGTCGATGTGGCGCGAGACCGGCGCGCTCAAACTGGACGCCTCGGCACAAAAGACAAACGCCCCCCAGATCGTGCTGAAGGGCATCCTGATCAACATCCTCAACCCGAAGCTGACGATGTTCTTCTTCGCCTTCCTGCCGCTCTTCCTCTCGCCGGATGCGGCCTCCCCCACACGCCAACTGATCGGACTGAGCGCGGTGTTTATGGGGATGACGCTGGTGATATTCGTGCTGTACGGGATTTTTGCCAGCGGGATCAGCGGCTACCTGCTCAACTCGCCCAAAGTGCTCAGGCGGTTGCAGCGGTCGTTCGCGGTGATCTTCGCCGCGCTGGCGGTTCACCTCGCCTTGAGCGAGCGGTAGGGACGGCCTAGTTAGCCACAACCACCGCAGGTTGAAACCTGCGGCTAAAGGGCGACTAAAGGTCGCTGGCGGCTA
>JARRJX010000244.1:0-5879 GCA_037388645.1 Chloroflexota bacterium | reverse complement strand
GCGCTCCTCGCGGGAGACGGTCACCAGCAGGCCCTTGCTGTCGGGCATCCAGCGGGGGGATCCGCCGCCAGCCGCGAAATGGGTGATTTTCTCTTTCCGCCCGCCCTGGGCCGGGACCACCCAGACGTGCCCCCCGTCGGTGTAGGCCAGCCAGCGCCCATCGGGCGACCAGCGGGGCGGGTCGTCGGCCCAGGCAGGGAACGGCGCGCGGTCGAAGGTCAGGCGGGTGGGCCAGCCGCCGGAAAGCGGCAGGGTGTACAGGTCGGAGGTCTCGGCCTGGTCGTAGAAAAAGGCGATCTGCGAGCCGTCGGGCGAGACGGTGTGGCTGCGCGGCCTGCTGATCGAGGCCAGCAGCGCGGTCGACCAGCCCTCGACCGGCTTAATATCGGGCCGCTTCTGGGCGGGCCAGCCGTTGCGTTCGTACTTCTGTTTGAGCTGTTCCTGCGGGTCACCGGCCATGATTAAGCCTCCAGCTGGTAGGTGTGATACTGCCCTTCACAGGGGTTGCCCCAGCAAACGTGCATCTCAAGCGCGGTCAGGTCCATGATCATCGAGGCGATGGTCTTCTGGCGGTCGAGGGGGTTATCCTCCGGCTCGACGTGGGCGCAAATGCTGTTGGGGTGGTCGACGTGGTCGCGCAGAATCTCTTTGAGCGTGTCCGGCGTGTGCACGCTCGTGCGGCGCAGCAGGCGCAGCGCGCGGTTCAGGCGCACGCGGGAGCCGATCAAGTCCTCGTTGCGGTCTTCCACCTTTCTCATCCGGCTGGTCAGGTAGTGGTTGGTGTGGGCCAGGTAGCCGCTCATACCGTAGAGGGTGTCGAAGCGGCGGGCGGACACCTCGATGTTGTAAAGCTCGCCGTGGCGGTTGGCGATCAGGTGGTTGTAACCGGCGGCCCGCCGCCTGGGCAGCACGCAGCGGATCGCGTCGGCGATGCGTGAGGCGGCCAGCACCGCCCGCGAGACGAACACGCGCGGCACGCCGACGCGGGCGTCGTCGGGGTAGACCGAATCGCAGCACTGGGCGATGCCGTGCTCGTTGAAGCCGATGTTGGGCAGCAGGCCGCCGTAGGTGATCGCCAGGAACGTCGGCTCGCCGGTCGGCCTGGCGTGGATCAGGTAGGTGTTCTCCTCGTCGTCCGGCAGCCAGTCCTCGTTGTGGCCGACCAGCACGTGGCCGTCCGCGCAGCGCTCCGCGCTGACCGCCAGGCTGGTGCAGCCCAGGTGCAGGGCGTCGGAGGCGATCGCCTCCATGCAGTTGATCACCATCAGGTCTTCAAAGTCCACGCCGGAGGCCTCGGCGATCCCCTCCACCTCGGCGATGTACTGCGGCACCAGCTCCTCGGCGAAGGGGTAGTACTTGCGGGCCTGCAAGATGGCCTCGTCCCAGGTCAGTTGCAGCTCGTCGTAGGCGATCTCAAACCCCTTCCGGTAGACCTCCTGCATGCGCTGGATTTCTTCCCGGCACATCTCACCGATCTGCTGGCCGATCTCACGGTGGGTGCCCTGTACGTAGATGATCTTGAGTTTTGTGCTTGTGTCCATGGTTCGAGCCTTACGGTTAGGATGGATAATCACGCCTCGAAGACGATCCGCCCGTCGCACATCGTCAGCAGGGGGCGAACGTCGGCAAGCGCTTCCGGGGGGATCGAAAAGATGTCGTCGGAGAGCAAGACCATGTCGGCCAGCATCCCGGCCTTAAGCTGGCCCTTCTCCTCTTCCTGGAACTCGGCATACGCGCCATCCAGGGTGTAAGACAACAGCGCCTCGCTCAACGATTGGCGCTGGTCGGGCAGCCCCTCCGCCCAGGGGAGGCGGGTAACTGCTGCGTGGATGCCCTGCATCACGCTCTGGCTGACGACCGGCCAATCGCTGCCGAAGACCAGCCTGGCTCCCGCCCGGCGCAGGGCGGCCCAGGCGAAGCTCCACCCCCAGCGACCCTCGCCCACCCGCTCCGGCCACACGTCGCTCTCGTCGACCTGCATCGGGCTGTGGAGCGGCTGCATCGAGGCGATCACGCCCAGCCCGGCGAAGCGGGGCAGGTCGTCGGGGTGGATCAGCTCGATGTGCTCGACCCGGTGGCGGCTGTCGCGGGGGCCGTTGGCCTGCCGGGCCGCCTCGAAGCCGTCCAGCGCGCGGCGCACGGCCCCGTCGCCGATGGCGTGCACCAGGATTTGCAGGCCGAGCCGGTCGGCCTCGACGGCGAAGCGGTTGAAGAGGTCGGCACTGTAGTGGGCGTCGCCCGGCCAGCCGGGGCGGTCGGCGTACTCGTCGAGCAGCAGGGCGGTGTACGACTCGACCACGCCGTCCATGAAGAACTTGAGCGAGCCAGCCCGCACCAGGCCGCCGTGGTAGACGTCCTGCAGGGCAGCCGCCTCGGCCAATGCCTCAAGCGGGGTGTCCGGCCAGACGTTGACCGGGCAGTAGACGCGCAGAGTCAGCTCGCCCAGGTCTTCCAGGGCGGCGTAGAGGGCCATCTGACCGGCGTCGCCGTCCATGTTGTGCACGCTGGTGATGCCCTGGCGGGCGGCCTCGGCCAGGCCCCGGCGCAGCAGGGCGCGGCGGCGGTTGTCGTCCGGCTCAGGGATCAGGCGCTTGACCGGTTCGAACGCGCCCGGCTCGCGCAGCTCGCCGCTCGCCAGCCCATCCGGGGCGATCACGATCTCGGCGTTCGGCCCGGCGTTGCCCCCGTGAAGAATCCCACCAAGCGCCAGGGCGGGCGTGTTGGCCCAGGCGGTGTGGCCGTCGTAGGCGAACAGGATCAGCGGGCGGTCGGGCTGGATGGCGTCCAACTGCTGGCGGGTCAGGGTCTGGTTGGGCAGGGCGGCGTAGGTCAGGCCGTAGCCGGGCAGGATCGGGAGGTCGGGGTTGGCCGCCGCGTACGAGCGGACGGTCTGCTCCAGGTCGGCCAGGCCCGCCGCCTCGCCAAGCTGGATGCTGCCCAGCTCTACCGAGCCATGCAGGAGGTGGAAGTGCGAATCGACGAAGCCGGGGAGGAGGGTGCGGCCCCGCCCGTCGACCATCCGCGTGCCCGGCCCGCGCAGGCGGCTGGCGTCTTCCGCATCCCCTACAAATAGAATACGTCGTCCTCTGACGGCGACGGCTTCGGCACGAGGTTGCCCGGCGTCGGCGGTGAAGACGCGGGCCAGCACGATGGTGTCGGCATAATCCGGCATGGGAGCACACCTCGGTATGAGGAAGAAGATGCGCCAAGTATACCTCGTTTTGCCGCCGCCCAGGAGAGGGGAATCTGGCCCGTGGGGCCGCCCGCGGGGGGGCATGTTACAGTTGTGGATAGGGGTTGTATCTGAGAAAAGCCGGGTTATAATAGATTCTACTTAACATACCCGGTGCTTTTGTCTGTCTGGCACCACACAGGTAACGCCCGTGGCGTTGATTGATAGGCCGGTCAACCATCTGATTCACGGTGTTGCTGTAAGCGGGGCACGCTGCCCGACAACCCAGCCTGTTTTAACGCGGCTGGTTGCCGGTGAGGGCGTGTCTTTTCCATTCCGGGCTGCCCCCCGTCGAGTGTTTCCCGTCGATAGGGCGGCCTGCTGCTATCCCTGTTCATACTGAACCCAACCGTATAGCCGTTTTGATCGTGCCGGTCTTGTGACCTGTATACGGTTATACCCACTAGAGGCAGGAGCAGCTTATCGAATGTAAAACACGGATATTGTGAGGAGGAGAAACCCATCGGGCTTTGTTCCCCGCCCAGGCGGCGAGCAAGTGTGTCTCACATCACCTGCTGATGCACTTCAGCAGGCTACAGTGACTCTCATAATTGGAGGAGAGAAAAACTGATGAAACGCTATCCCTGGACCGTTTTGGCTCTGATCGTGACGGTGCTTCTCCTGGCCTCGTGCGGCGCGCCAAGCCAGACCGCCGCGCCCGAACAGACCGCAGCGCCGGAGGAATCCGGAGGGGCGGAGGAGGCCGGTGGGGCGGAAGAGGCTGCATCCACCGAGCCGATAATCACCCGGATCGGCTGGGCGGGCAGCCCGGATACGCTGAACCCCGGCGTGGGTGTGCTCTCGGAGGCATACACCATCTACGAGCTGGTTTACGATTCGATGTACCAGCTTCAGCTCGACGGCACCTACACGCCGGAGCTGGCCGAGAGCTCAAGTGGCACGACGGGGAAGACCTGACGGCCAACGACATCGTCTTCTCTTATCACCTCTATCAGGATACGGTTGACTTTCCTTATCTGCCGGTCTATACCGACTACTTCGAGACGATCGAAGCCCCGGACGACTACACCGTCGTGATCACGCTCTCCGAGGCAATCCCCAATATGGAGAGCCAACTGATCTTCCTGTACGTGATCCCGGAGCATATCTGGTCCAACTATGTTGACACTGCCACCGAATTTGAGAACGCCGAGATGATCGGCAGCGGCCCCTTCAAGCTGGTGGACTACAGCCAGAACGAGTTCGTCCACCTGGAGGCCAACCACGACCACTACCTGTACAATCCGAACATCGACGAGGTGGTCTTCCAGACCTTTGAGAACCAGGACGCGCTGGTGCAGGCCATCAAGACCGGACAGGTGGACATGATCACCGAGATGCCCGCCACGGCGGTCGCCTCGCTGCGCGGTGAGCCGAACGTCGAGGTCGTTACCGGCCCGCCGCTCGCCCCCGAAGTGACCGACATCATCTTCAACATGACGCCCGACGACCTCTGCCCGGAGGACGGCGTGTGTTCGGGCAAAAAGTTCCTGCAAGACCGCAACGTCCGCCTGGCGCTGGCCTATGCGACCGACAAGGCCCAGATCATCGACGTGGTGCTGCTCGGCCTTGGGACACCGGGCCTGACCCTGATCCCGGACAGCATGGGCATCTGGTACAACGACACCATCGAGGACTACCCCTACGACCCGGAGATGGCCCGCCAGATTCTGAATGACGCCGGGTACGTCGACACCGACGGCGACGGCGTGCGCGAATCGCCGGATGGCGAGCCGATGAACCTCCGGATGAACTGGCCGAGCGACAGCATCGTCGCGCCGCGCCTGGCCGAGATGCTGCACACCACCTGGCTGGATGTCGGCGTGAACACCGAGCTTCAGGCGCTCGACCCGGACACCCTGACCTCGGTCTGCTGCCCGACCTTCGACTTCGACGTGATCCTGTGGGGCTGGGGGTCCGACCCTGACCCCGGCTTCCTGCTGAGCGTGATGACCACCGACGAGATCCCGACCGGCAACAGCGAGACCGGCTACTCCAACCCGGTGTACGACGATCTGTATCGCCAGCAGCAGGTCGAGCTTGACCCGGAGAAACGCCGCGAGATCATCTGGGAGATGCAGGATATCGTGCACGAAGACCTGCCTTACATCATCCCCTTCTACACACTGGCGGTGCAGGCGTATCGCACCGACACCTTCACCGGCTGGCTGACCGATGGGGACAAGCTGGCCCTGTTTGACGTGACATCGCTGGTAGTGATCAAGCCGGTTCAATAAGTAAATTACCGGTGCTTTGAGGCACTCCGTCAGGCGGCCCCCACCGCCCCGGAGTGCCTCGCCGTTGGCGAGGTTGGCATGCTTCGCCGTTGGCGAGGTTGGTATGCCTCGCGTTACTTGAGGCGGCCTCGTATCGGCGAGCGGAGGCATTTATGAACCGAACGCGCTACCTGCTTCGCAAAGTCGTCTGGTCGATCTTCACCATCGCCTTTGTGATCGTGCTGAACTTTTTCATCTTCCGCGTCCTGCCCGGCGACCCCGCGCGGGCAGGGGTGCGCGACCCGCGCCTGACCCAGGAAGCGGTGCAGGCGATCCAGGTGAGCTATTAATTTTCCGATATCTGCCCCCGGCAATAAGACTTGCACGATAGTCTTTCTATTAAGGTCGACCAATTTTCTTACACGATCAAT
>JARRJX010000243.1:0-5152 GCA_037388645.1 Chloroflexota bacterium | reverse complement strand
ACATGTCGAGCAGCACGACCTGCCCGCGCAGGACAGCGAGGCGCAAGGGCGCAACGACGTTCAGCCAGACCTCGTTTTGCAACTCCGGGGCGGGGCCGAGATTGGGCAGGGGGACGGTGGTGGCCTGCGGCGCGGGCGAGTCTTCCGATTCTACCTCTTCTACCTGCGCCGATTCAGGCTCAACCACTTCGTCCGCTGTGGGCTGTCCGTCAGCCGGGTCGGGCAGCGGCGATTCCGCCGAGACCGCCGCCGTACACGCGCTCAGCAAGGCCATACCCAGAATCCAACCCCACTTTTTCACCACGCTCTCTCTCATACCAATCTATCTGTTAGATGTATTATGGAACATATTTCTTACGCAATGCTTTCGTTGCCAGCGTGACGAATTCGCAGTCTTTTCTCACTAGAAGCGTGGAAAAACTCGTGACACGGCGGGAGAATTGCGCGAGAAAACAGGGGTGATTTATCACGCCCGGATCAAAGGGAGCGCATCCGATCCACCGATGCGCTCCCCCATCGATTGTCTGATGTGCCCGATCAGGCGGCCTTGCTCTCCGCCTGAAGGGCCTGCTTCATGAAGCGCTTGACCACGTCAACGGGGATCGCCAGCCCCACGTCCGGCCCGGCCATCACGGTGTTCACGCCCACCAGCTCCCCGGCGGCGTTCACCATCGGGCCACCGGAATCGCCCGGCCTGAGGTGCAGGTCGACGGCCAGCCACTCGGAGCCAAAGTTGGGGCGCTCCGGCAGGCCATCTCCGACGCCGATCACCACCCCTGCCGTCGCCGCGCCCGGCACGCCCCAGGGATAACCCAGCGCCAGTACCCACTCGCCCGCGCGGAGGGCCTTCGACGACCCCAGCGGGAGGGCGGGCAGGTCGGAAGCGTCGACCCGGAGCAGGGCGAGGTCGTGGTCTTCATAGCGGGCGAGCAGCCGAGCGGGCAGGATGCGCCCATCGGGCAGCGTGACTTGGACCTCGTCGCGGCGCATGACGTGGCTGTTGGTCAGGATCAGGCCCTCCGGGTGGACGACGATCCCCGACCCCTGGCCGCGCCAGCCGTTGCTGACCCGCACCAGGCTGGCGTCCGCCGTCTCGGCGGCGCGGGCCAGCGCGCTGTTGAGCTGCTGTATCAAGTCTGACATTGGTTCTCGCTCCCTATTCCCGCTCGCCGATCACGACCGTCACCTCGGCCAGCCCGCCGCCGCGCAGCACGCGAACCGCCCGCTCCTGCCCGACCGCGTCGCCGCCCAGCAGCGCCATCAGGTCGTCCAGGTGGCGCACCCGCTCGCCGCCCAGCCCGACAATCGTATCGCCCATCACCAGGCCACCCCGCTCGGCAGGGCTGCCCTTCTCGACGGAGACGAGCAGCAGGCCGGTCTCCTGGCCCAGCTCCTCCGCGATCGCTTCGGGCAGGCGGGCTGGCTGCGCGCCCACACCCAGATAGCCCCGGCGGATGTAACCATGCTCAAGCAGGGCCTCGACCACCCGGCTGACGGTCGAGGTGGGTACGGCCAGGCTCACCCCGCGCATCAGGGCGGAGGAGTTCACCCCGCGCACAACCCCCAGCGCGTCGACCAGCGGCCCGCCGGAGAAGCCGGGGTACATCACCACGTCGGTTTGCAAGTAGCGGTCGATCAGACCCCCGGCGGGCGAGCGCCAGCCCTCGCCCAGCGCGCTGACGATGCCAAAGGTGGCCTGCACGCTCCGGCCAGGGCGGCCCAGGGCAAGCGCCAGGTGGCCGACCCGCAAATCGTCGGGCGTCTCCCAGGCGGCGGCGGGCAGCCTGATACCCTCGGCACGCAGCACGGCCAAGTCGGTGGACGGGTCGCGCCCGACGAGCGCCGCCGGGAAGGTCTCCGCGCCCACGCCCACCCGGATGTTCTCGTCCCAATGCACCACGTGGTGGGCGGTGACGATCAGGCCGTCGTTCGACCAGACGACCCCGCTGGCGGGCAGCCTGCGGCGGGCCTCGACCCGCACCACGCTCCTACCGGTGTTCTCGACCACCGCCGCCAGCTCGTTCGAGAGAGTTGCCAATACGTCGCTCATTGAGTCCTCCTGCTTTCCATATCGATGCATGGATTCTGGCTTAAGCGGCTCGCACGCGCACCGGCTAACCGGCGAGGGTCGACCTGGAAAAATGGGTAGGTCGCGTGGTTATGTCATCCAGGTGAGCGGGATGGTGTATACTGGAATTAGAGTCCTGGCTCACGGTCAGGGTGGGCCGGGCGAGGATTGTGTGGGTGCACATCGGACAAAAGGAAGGGGCAGATGGCAGAGCAGGACGAAGGGGTCCAGGCAGAAGAAGCGCAGGCCGCGGAGGACGGGGCAAAGGCCAAGAAAAAGAAGAAAAAAGACAAACCAGTCTCCTACAAACAGATCAAAAAGACCTGGCTCGACAAGGACTTCTACGAGGACGAGCTTGAGCGTTTGCAGTTCGAGCTGGTCAAGCTGCAATACTGGGTCAGGGATAAGGGGCTGCGCATCATCCTGATCTTCGAAGGGCGCGACGCGGCGGGCAAAGGGGGGATCATCAAACGGATCACCGAGCCGCTGAACCCGCGCGGCGTGCGGCTGGTCGCCCTGGGCGTGCCCTCCGACGTGGAGGCGACTCAATGGTATTTCCAGCGCTACGCCTCCCACCTGCCCGCCGCCGGGGAGATCGTGATCTTCGACCGGAGCTGGTATAACCGGGCGGGAGTCGAGCGGGTGATGGGTTTCTGCACGGACGACCAGTACTGGGAGTTCCTGCGCTCGTGCCCGGAGTTCGAGCGGATGCTGACCCGCTCCGGGATCGTGCTGCTCAAATACTGGATTTCGGTCAGCGACGACGAGCAGGAGCGCCGATTCCAGTCACGCGCGAAAGACCCGACCCGGCGCTGGAAGCTCAGCCCGATGGACCTGCAATCGCGCGATCTGTGGGTGGAATATTCCAAGGCGAAAGACCTGATGTTCGAGCACACCGACATCCCGGAGGCGCGCTGGTACCAGATCGAGGGGGACGACAAGCACCGGGCCCGGCTGAACTGCATCCGCCACCTGCTGAGCCAGGTGCCGTATGAGGACGTGACCCCGCAGCCGATCAAGCTGACCGCCCGCCCCCCGGAGGACGAACAGTACAGCCGCCCCCCGCGCGACGCGCACATCCTGGTGAAGGATTATTACAAGGACGTGGAGTAGGGACACAGCGTGCCGTGCCCCTACGAGGCGAGATAACCAAATTTACAAAATAATCAGCCCCAGGCGAGTGGCCCTGACCACCGCCTGGGTGCGGGACTGGACGCCTAGCTTGGCGAGGATCGCGTTGACGTGAAACTTGACGGTGTGCTCGCTGATGTCCAACTGAAGGGCAATGGCCTTGTTCGCCAGACCCTCGGCCAGCAGTTGGAGCACCTCCAGCTCGCGCGGGGTCAATTCCTGGCCGGGTGGCAGGCTGTCAGGCGGGGCGGCGGGCAGCAACTGCTCGGCCAACTCTTCGTCCAGCACGATCACATGGTGAGCGGCGGCAACCAGCGCCGCGCGAAGGCGGTCGCCCTCGACCTGGCGCAGCAACACCCCCTGCACGCCGACCGCCCACGCCTCCGCCGCCGTGCTCTCATCGCCAACCAGCACGACCAGCGGCACGCCTCCTTCACCGGGGGCGAGCGCCGCCTCGACCCCCTCGCGCAGCGCGTCGAGCGCATCGGAGGAGGAATCCCAGCCCAGGTCGCAGACGACGGCGTCGGGGCGGTAGAGGTCGAGGTCGGCGGGCCAGTCCGCCCCCAGGGGAATCTGCCCGACCACCTCGCAGCCCTCTCCGCCTTCGAGCAGGGTGACCAGCCCCGCGCGCGCCAGCGGGTCATCCGCCACGACCACTATCCGTAAACCACCGCCATCCACCATCGGGGAATCCATCCGCTGCCCGTTGCCGCTGCAATTGCATTGCAGGGTGAGTGTATCCTGGTTTATCCTTCTGATCGGGGCCTGATCCTAGAATTTACATGCTTCTAACGGAGTGACGATGAGCAAAGCAGCAGAGTACGCGGAGAAACTGGCCTCGCTCGACGAGTGGGAGCCGTACCTGCTGGCGGAATCGGGGCTGCCCGGCCCGCGCGCCAACCTGGAGCTGATGCAGGTGGTAGCCGACCTGGGCGACGAGGCGCGCTTCCGCCGCTACCTTGAGCTCGGTCCGGAGCAGGCCCCGACGAACGAGCCGCCCTGTGCGAGCCGCGCCTGCTGAAGAAGGAGGCGCACGCCCAGCGCACGCTGGCGCTGCTGGACACGATCACCGGATCGATCCAGGGCGTGGCCGACCGGCGGAGCGAGGCGTTCAAGGCGTTGCGCAAGGGGTTAGGCTACTGCTGGAGCGTCGCAGCCGCCGCGCTGCCGGAGGAGGGGCTGCCGATGATGGCGCACTGGCTGGCGAGCGACGACAAGGACATCCGCTGGATCATGAAGGAAAACCTGGGCAAGAAGCGCCTCGAACGGGTGGACGCCGCCTGGGTGGAGGCGTGGAAGGCCAGGATCAAGGGCTGATCGGGTATACAATAGGATCAACCTCACTAGCGGCTATTCATCAGGAGCGTGACACGATGGCAGAGACGGCCAAGACCGCCTGGATCGAGCAGGAGCTTCAGGCGCTCAAAGAGCAGGGACTCTTCACCCAGATCCGCACAATCGAAAGCCCGATGGACGGCTGGGTAACGATCGAGGGCAGGCGCGCCCTCAACTTCTGCGCGAACAACTACCTCGGCCTGGCGAACCACCCTACCCTGCGCGCGGCGGCCAAGGAGGCAATCGACCGGTACGGCGTGGGGCCGGGGGCGGTGCGCACCATCGCCGGGACGATGTCGCTGCACGTCGAGCTGGAGAAGCGGCTGGCGCAGTTCAAGGGCGTCGAGGCGGCGATCACCTTCCAGAGCGGCTTCAACGCCAACCTGGCGGCCATCCCGGCGCTGGTGGGCCGGGACGACGTGATCTTCTCCGACGAGCTGAACCACGCCAGCATCATCGACGGCTGCCGCCTCTCCCGCGCGGAGGTGGTGCGCTACGCCCACGCCGACCCGAATGACCTGCGCCGGGCGATCAACGAGACGGACATCGGCGGGCGGGCGTTGATCGTCAGCGACGGCGTGTTCAGCATGGACGGGGACATCGCGCCGCTGCCCGCGC
>JARRJX010000242.1:0-4418 GCA_037388645.1 Chloroflexota bacterium | reverse complement strand
GGGGAATGCTCCCCAAGAGAAAATAGTGGCGTCATTGTATGCGTGTTGACATCAATCACGGATACGCCGTGGGCTGCCCGGACAACTGCGATAGTGTTCTCCGAAGTCCATTTTGCCGACAGCACTACACTCGTTCCGAGGTCGAATGTATAAATGAGGGATAGGGCATCGACTGGGGTCAGGGCAATCTGTAGCGTTGGCGTAAGCGTCTGGGTGGAAGTAGACGGAACGGTTGACGTGGCTGTTGAAGCGATTGTGCTAGTTGGTGATGGTGGTTCAGTGCGTGTCGGCTGCGGGGTGGGTTGAGAGGATTGCGGTGTCTCGGAGACAGTCGGAGTTACACTTCGGACATTAGTGCAGCCAATGATTATTGCGGCAGCGCAAATTAATAGAATGGTCGTGATTCTCATTAGTGTATTCCACCCCTTACGCTACTCCCCCTCCCACACCCTGAGCCGGTCAAGCAGGGCGCTTGAGCCGCCCGCCCGGAACGTCTCGACATAGAACCCGACCGGGAACGGCCCTTCGCCGGGCGAGTCGAACGTCGCCGCCACGTCCTCGTTGATCCGTATCTCGGCGCGGCCCGCGCGGAAGTCGACCCACAGCCGGTTGGCCTCACCCCCCGGCCTGACGTGCGGGAAGGGCACCCACTCTATGAGGTAGTCAATCTCATCGCCGTCGGTCGTGAACACCCCATAATAGCCGTTGCCCTTCACGCCCACGACGGTGACCGGATCGTCCCCCCACCACAGCCCATAGGCCCCTTCCGGCGGGCCGCCGATTTGAGCGGCGGTGATCTCAATCGTGGCGGGGGGCTGGATCGTATAGGGCGACTGGACCAGCGCCAGCCGATCCGGCTCCTCGACGGCGAGGCGGGTTCCGCCCTCGACCGGCTCCCAGGAGCCGTGCTCATCGAGGGGCTGCCAGCCCGCGTCTGAGTCGAGCGGGTCGTCCAGGCGGAGCGGCCCGGCGGGCTTCGGGTCGCTCACCCCGGCCAGCGCGAGCGCCAGCAGAACGGCGGTGAAGACCAGCGAGCCGACGAAAGCCGCCCGCCCCAGGCGTCCCGCCCGGTTGGGCGGGGAATCGCCAGCCATCGGGCGGTCAGCAGATGCGGGGGAGCTGCTCGCCCACCAGCGTATCGACCACCCGGTGGCCGCCCAGCCCGGAGCGCGAGGTGACCACGCCGGGGTGTTCGGCCACCACCTGCCCGATGATCGCCGCGTTTGCCCCTTTGGGGTGGGCCTGCATCGCGGCGAGCAGCGCTTCGGCGGAGTCGGGGGGGACGATTGCGACCAGCTTGCCCTCGTTGGCGACGTAATAGGGGTCGAGGCCGAGCATCTCGCAGGCGGCCCGCACGGCGGGCGGGATCGGCACGGAAGGCTCGTCGACCTCGATCCCCACCCGCGAGGCGCGGGCGAACTCGTTGAGCGAGGCGGCCAGCCCGCCCCGCGTGGGGTCACGCAGGCAGTGGAGGTCGGTGGAGGCGGCCAGCATCGCGGCGACCAGGTCGTGCAGCGGCGCGCTGTCGCTCTGGAGCGCCGTCTCGAAGGTCAGCCCCTCGCGCACGGAGAGGATCGCGATACCGTGCTCGCCGATCTGGCCGCTGACCAGCACCAGGTCGCCGGGCCGGGCGTTGCGCGCGGCGATGTCGATCCCCGGCGGCAGCAGGCCGATCCCGGTGGTGTTGATGTACACGCCGTCGCCGTGCCCCTTCTCGACCACCTTCGTATCGCCCGTCACCACCTGGACGCCCGCCGCGCGGGCCGCTGCCGCCATCGAGCTGGCGATCTGGCCCAGCGTGTCGATCGGCAGGCCCTCCTCCAGAATGTAGCCCGCGCTGATGTAGAGGGGGGTCGCCCCGCTGACGGCGATGTCGTTCACCGTGCCGTGCACGGCCAGGCTGCCGATGTCGCCGCCGGGAAAGAAGAGCGGGCTGACGGTGAACGAATCGGTGGTGAAGGCCAGCCGCGTGCCGTTCAGGTCGAGGATCGCCTGGTCGCCCAGCTCGTCGAGGATCGGGTTGGCGAAGAGCGGCTTGAAGATGTGCTCGACCAGGTCGGAGGAGAGCTTGCCGCCGCCCCCATGCCCCAGCACGATGTTGGGATAATCGCGCAGGGGGAGCGGGCAGACCCAGCCCTCGGCCTGGATCGGCGTGTCGTGCGGGTCGTGGTTACTCATTGGCGCTGCCTCTGGACTCGTCTGGTTATGGATAGAGTGATCATACCCCGTCCGGGGCGGATGGGCGATGTGGAGCGCTGATTCTGGAGTAACGGTGGACAGTAAGCACCGCCGCTCCACTGCCCTATCACACCCCCTGGCGGCTAAACGTGATCGGCGGCTCTCTATTTGCTATGCTTTTTAAAGAGGTAGGCGATTAAGAATATCTACAAAAGTTCTACGCAATTTTCTCACAATTAGCCGGTATGTTCAGATAATGTGTGATTGGCGCAGCGACGAACAGGACAAAAAAGGGAGAAGAGAGATGAGCAAACGATTGGCAGCAGCGCTGGCCCTGGTCAGCCTGATCCTGGTGGCCTGCGGGGCCGCATCCCAGGCGTCGGAAGTTGCCGAGCCGCTTGAGGGGGCGACGGAGGAACAACCGACGGAGGAAGCCCCCGCCGGGGGGGAAGCCGCCCCGGCCAGCGGCGCGCTGACCTTCAGCATCGTGCCCTCCGAATCGGAGGCGCGCTTCATCATCGACGAAGTCCTCAACGGCGAGGATAACACGGTGGTAGGCACGACCAGCGCGATCAGCGGTGACTTCACCCTCGACTACGCCGACCCCGGCTCGGCGACCTTTGGCCCCATCACGATCGACGCGAGCACGCTGACGACCGACAGCGACCGCCGCAACACCGCGATCCGCGAGTTCATCATGCAGACCGGCCAGTATCCGGACATCACCTTCACGCCGACCTCGGTGGAGGGGCTGCCCGACTCGGCGGAGATCGGCTCGACGTACCCGATCAGCATCACCGGCGACCTGACGATCAAGGACACCACCCATTCCGTCACCTTCGAGGGGGAGGTCACCCCGTCGAGGGCCGACCGGGTGGACGGCTCAGGGCGGACGACCATCCAGCGCGACGACTACAGCCTGGGCATCCCCAACGTGCCCTTCGTCGCCTCGGTTGATCAACAAATTATCCTGGAATTTGACTTCGTGGCGGCGGCCCAGTAATCGACTGGCGGGCCAGCCGCCCGCCTGACCGGCCACCCCAGGGGCTTCATCGTGCTGATGGAGCCTCTTTTCTATGGGGCGAGCCTTTGGCCCCGGCAGACTCCTCGAAGTCTGCCGGGTTTATTTCTTGGGGTAAAATACCCCCCATGAACCCCAACACCCCGATCACCCTGTTCCTGTTTGACGTGGACGGCGTGCTGCTTTACCCCGCCGGGTACAAATTTGCGCTGCGCGCCACGCTCGATCACTTTGCGGACGCGATGGGCCAGCCGCCCATCACCCTCACCTTCGACGAGATCGCCGTCTTCGAGGCGTGCGGCATCACCAACGAGTGGGACTCGGCCCCGATGTGCCTGGGCGCGCTGCTGGTCGTCGCCCTCGCCCGGCAGCCGGACTTGCTGCGGGCGGACGTGAACCAGACGGTCGAGGCCATCCGGGGGAGCGGGCTGCAAATCGCCCGGCCCGATTTCGCCGCCCTGGCGCGCGAGGTGCACGACCACAGGCCGCCGGGCAGCGCCCCCACCGCCACCATCCACCGCCTGCTGGCCGCGCGCGCCGATGGGCAGGCCGCCCCGCTGCTGGCGGAATTGTTCCGGGACATCTACGACGTGCACACGCCCACCACCTTCGTCTTCCAGCACTACACGCTGGGCAGCGAGCGTTTCGCGCAAACCTATGGCCTGCCCGCCGCCTTCCAGGCCGAGAGCGCCCTGTCCGCCCACGACAGGGTGCTGCTCGACGCCGCCCACCGGGAGAAGCTGGCCGCCTGGGCCAGCGCCGAGGGCAGGGGGATGGTGATCTTCACCGCCCGGCCCAGCCTGCCCCCCGCCGACCTGCCCGACGCGGAGCGGGCGGCGCTCAACCCGCTGACTTACCCGCCCGAAGGCGACCTGGCGGCGGCGCTGCTCGGCCTGGGAGGGACGGTGCCCCTGATCTCCGGCGGTCGGATGACCTGGCTGGCGGCCCGGCACGGCCAGCCGCCGGGCTTTTACATCAAGCCCTCGCCCGTGCAGGCTATCGCGGCCATCGTCGCCGCCTTCTCCGGTGCGGAATCCGCCGCGCTGCTGGCCGCCGCCGATTTCTTCCACGAGGGCGCGCTGACCGGCCCGCTGGCCGCCCTGCGCGAGCGCCCGGTGCGGGCGGTCGTCTTTGAGGATTCGAGCAGCGGGATCGACGCCGCCCGTGCGGGGGTCGACCTGCTGCGGGCGGGCGGCCTGGACGTGACCTTCGAGGCGTT
>JARRJX010000241.1:0-5050 GCA_037388645.1 Chloroflexota bacterium | reverse complement strand
CGGTCACCCCCGGTGAGGATGCCCCGCACGAAATCCTTGCATCCCGTAAACAGCCGGGCGGATTCGAACACATCGGGCGCGGATTCTCGCAGCCAGCGGAGCTTGGCAGCAGGCATCGACGCTTCCATCCGGGCGCCCGTGATACGGTAAATCCGCTCCAGCCCCAGTTCATCCGTGATCGCCCGCGCGGCTTTGCCGCCCCGCTGATCGCCCAGAACGATGGCGTTGGCGATGGGTTCCCCGTCGCATCCCACACCCACCAGAGCGTGCATGTGCCCGGTCACACTGATCCCATCGATCTGCTTTGCCAGCTCAGGCTGCGCATCGAGTAGATTCGCCACTCCGTGACAGACGGCCTTCCACCATTCTCCGGGGTCCTGCTCCATCGTCCCTTCCGTGTGAACGGTCGGGTAGGCGACACTCGACTGGCCGAGGACCTGACCGGTTTCGGAGAAGACGACGCTTTTGCAGTTGGTGAGGCCGATGTCGAGCGCCAGAATGGCGTGTGAGCCGCCCATTGGCATGATCCTGTAATGTAGCTACCAGGTGAATCGCACGGAATCGAACGACCCGGCAAGCGCGTGTACGTCCTCGGCTACAGCAGCGATCGGACGACGCCCCAGGCCAGCCGGATGCCCTCGCCGCCCTGCTCCTCAGGCAGCCCTGCTGACGTGCAGATGATGTCGGCTTCTTCCAGTTTCAGCGCCAGATCGGATGCCGAACCCAGCCCGGCGGCTTTGGCAAGCACGGTGTGGGAGCGGCTGTATATCCCGTCGACGCTGACACACGGCACACCATTCTCCTCAAGCGCAGCACCCAGCGCCTGTGCATTGGCGCTGATCTGGGCGGCGTATTCCGCGCCGAAGGCGTCCATCTCCGCCAGCGCAGTCGCCAGCCCCGGCATCCGAAACGGGTGATGGTTCGTGATCAGCCCCGGATAAATTGCCTCGCTCACGATCTCGATCAGATCGGCGCGGTTGGTAAAGATAATCCCCCCCTGCGGTCCGGGGAACGTCTTGTGCGTGCTGCTGAAGACGATGTCCGCACCCTCGCCCAGCGGGTCCTGAAACTGCCCCCCGGCGACCAGGCCGAGCACGTGAGAGGCGTCGTAGACCAGCACGGTGTCCGGGCTGACCTCGTCGAGGGCCTGTCGAATTTCTCGCACCGGGTGCGGAAACAGGAAATTGCTCGAACCCAGAATGACGAGGCGCGGCCTGGTCTCTTTAAAAAGGTCGGCAGCGGCAGCCGCGTCGACGTTGTAACGCTCCCCGTCGAAGGGAAGCCACTGCACATCCAGATCCATCAACGCGGGCATGGCGAACTTGGTTGCTTCACGGTGCCCGCCGCTCCCCCCGCTGAGTTCGAAGATCGTGTCACCCGGCTTGCAGAGCGCCATCACGACCGCCGCCCCGGCAATGTGACCGGCAGTGGGCCGCAGTTCGATGTGCTCTGCCCGGAACACGCGCCGGGCCAGCCCCTCGACGATTTTCTCGATCGCCACCATGTAACGGGTGCCCCTGTAACGGCGCGCGTCGAGGTCGCGCCCGGTGAAATCCGCATACCGCCCCAACCAGTCATTTTGCAGGGCGTCTCTCAGATGTGGGCTGACGGCGTTCTCAGATGCGATCATGTTGAGCGTGCGCGAGCGCCACTCGCCATGTTTGTTGACAAGTTCCTGTACGTTCAGAATTTCCTGCGGAATGTCGGTCATTGAGCGTTAATTTCCACCTTTATGAGGACGTTCGGTCGATCGGATCAATTTTCGTCGCTCGGATGGTCCGTTTCACGATAGCGCGGCTCCATTTCGGCCAGATGTTCGCGCATCGCCTGACGGGCCATTTCTGGGTCCCGCGCCTTTATGGCGTTGTAGATTTCTCGATGCCCCTTAACGTCCAGCGAATCGGGAAGGTAGATATCCTGTTCATAGAACCGGATCGTGAGGCTGGATACGTCGACGAGAGCGCTGTTTTGCGTGGCACGGGCCAGCGCCAGATGAAATCCGAGGTCCTCCGGCGGGCGTATGCCTTCCGCCACGCCCTTTTCCAGCGCGTCAACGCAGCGGGCCATCTCGTCAAGGTCCTGCTGGGTGGCCCGCTGAGCGGCCAGCGCCGCCGCCTCCGGCTCGAAAATCTGGCGAAACTCAAGGATTTCCATCAGGTCCGATGGGCTGACCGGGCTGTCATTGTCGGGCAGGGAGCGCAGCAGGCCGGGGCGCGGGCTGGCGACAAACGTGCCGACGCCGGGCCGTATTTCCAGCACGCCGACCGCTGCCAGCGATTTCACCGCTTCCCGAACGGCAGTCCGGCTGACCCCGAACATCTCACCCAGCTCGCTTTCAGGTGGCAGTTGATCGCCGATGATCACCTGCCCCTCATCCAGCAGGGCGAGAATTTCTTCGCTGACCTCGACAGATAGTTTCCGTCTGCGCGATTTGGGGGGCATCGCTCCTCCTTGAGATATGACGTATGATGTCATATCAATCATAGATCGAAGTTATAGTTTTCGTCAACCAGGGCCCCGGAGACTAGTCCATTTTATACACGCGGGATTCTCCGGCTACTGCGTCGAGCCTGCGCCACACGGAAAGCTTTTCCCTGTATCTGGCAACCTGATCGGCCTCCGGCTCGGTGATTTCAACCCCTTGCAGCCACTCGTCGCGGATCGCCTGAAAGCTCGATACATGATCGGTCCCCACAGCGGCCAGAAAAGCCGCGCCCAGCGCGCCGCTTCCTTCCGGCGCATAGTGCTGAGGCAGGCCCAGCATATTGCTGATCACGCCCCGCCACATCGCGCTCTGCGCCCCTCCCCCGCTGGCGTACAACCGGTGAAGGGGATGCGGGAGCGGATAGTCCAGCCGATCTGCGAGAGCGTAACCCGGCGCTTCGAGCAATGCTCGCCATATGTGCCCGATGCCATGCTGCAGACTCAGGCCTGCGATGTGCCCGCGAGCCTGGCTGTCCGGGTGAGGGTAGAACCGCCCGGCAAAGTAAGGCAGAACGAACAGATTGTCCGATCCGGGCGCGATGCGGCTGGCGGCCTCATCCAGCTTCTCGTAGATCGATTTCGGCTCCAGCGCCCCATCCTGCAGGGCCGTGAACAGGTCCACCGCCCATCGAAGCGTCGCCCCTGAGCTTGAAAGGTATACGGCCAGTTGATAAGGGGAATCAGGCCCGAAACTGGCGGGCTGAGCCATCGCCTGAGCTAACGGGACGGTGATGACCGACAGCGTGCAGGTTGAGCCGTAGTAAATCATGGCCTCGCCGAGGTCTTGAATCCCGCTCCCGACGAGCGCGGCGAGCGTATCTGTCGTACCGGCGATAACGGGCGTGCCGGGCGCCAGCCCCGTCTCCTGCGCTGCTTCTTCCGTCACGCCCCCTGCAACTTCGATTGACGATAAAACCGGAGGAAGAATCTCGGCAGGGATGCCCAGTGTGTCCAGCATATCGGCCTGCCAGCCGGTGCGTTCCTGATTAACCCCGCCCCCAAAACGACAGGCATTGTGGGGATCCATCGTGAATTGGCCCGTCAACCGGTAAACGATGTACCCGGTTGAGGTAAGGACCATCCGAATCCGCTCGAACATCGCTGGCCGCTGCCGGGCAAACCACACCAGCCGGGGAAGCGTCTCATCCCCCTTTAGCGGCTGATTCATGGTTTCGGCCACCTCGTCGATCAGGTGCTCGGCAAGATTGTCGGAGTACAGCAGCGCGTTCCCGATGGGCATCCCCTTTTCGTCGAGGAAACACGCAGCGGGGAACAACCCCGCGATCCCCACACCGCCGATCGAGGCGGGTGAAACGCCGCTGATTGTCAGTAGTTGTTGGATGAGCGAGCACGTCGTCTGCCACCAGTCGAGTTCTGGATCGTGCTCGCTGCGCCCTGAGGCCGGACGGCGCACCGCCAGCGCGCGGTGTTCCTCGGCCAGTATCCGCCCGCTGGCCGTCACCAGAACGCCTCGAACGTCGAGCGTCCCCAGATCGATCCCGATGAACAGCGGCGTTCCCTCCATCACCATGACGGGCTTAATACTCCGTCGCAATCTTAGTCAGCAGGGCACCGTCGGCGATGAGCGTGGTTCCTGTCACGAGCGAGGCAGCCGGGCTGACCAGAAACAGCACCGCGCTGGCGATTTCCTCCGGCGGGGCAACACGCCCGACCGGAACGGCTTCGGCTGCTTCCCGTTCGATGCGGCTCAATTCTTCGGGGGGATAGCCGTCCCACATCATGGGCGTATCAATGCTGCCTGGGACGATGCAGTTCACCCGGATATTCTTATCCGCCAGGTCGAGGGCCATCGCCTTGGTCATCCCCACGATGCCGGACTTGGTCGAGGTGTAAGCCGTCATTCCGTGATTTGTCGCATAACCCAGCACCGAGGACATGTTGACGATAGCCCCGCCCCCCTGCTCGATCATGTGTGGGACGGCATACTTCGCGCAGTAAAAATGGCCTGAGAGGTTGACCGCCACCACGAACTGCCAGTCCTCATCGCTCAACTCCCAGAAAGGTGCGACGATCGCCAGCCCGGCATTGTTGAACAGGATGTCCAACCGCCCGTACTGCTCGATCGTGTGATCGACCATCGCCCGAACCTGCGCGGGGTCGCTGACATCCGTAGAGATGAATGTCGCGACTCCACCTGCCGCCTCAATTTCTTTCACGACTGCCTCACCGGTGCTCGCGCGCCGGTTCGCGATGACGACGCTGGCCCCCACTTCGGCAAAAAGCCTGGCGGTCGCCGCGCCGATCCCTGTGCCGCCGCCGGTCACAATCGCTACCTGACTGTCAAGTCGCATGTTTGATACGTCTGTCATCGATTCCCCTTCTCGTTTACAGGGTAACAGGTGGGTGCGAAGTATTTGGTAGATCGAGTTGAGTTGCTGGCGGTAACTGCCGGATGTTCTACCTAAGAGCCGCAGCGCCCACAGGAACAAATCAGGACATATGACGTATGATGTCATATCCATGATACGCCAACACTCTATGATAGTCAAGGTAGAGGTCAGGTCGTTGAGACGAATGAGCCGCCGATCTTCGCTGGAATCAAAAC
>JARRJX010000240.1:0-7110 GCA_037388645.1 Chloroflexota bacterium | reverse complement strand
GGCTATGCCCACCAAAAAACACATCCGCTCGATTTGAGCGGATGTGCACCTCAGCTTATCCATCGCGTTCGACTGCCTGCGTCTAGCCGCCCGCCATCGCCCCCACCACCCGCAGCGGATCCGCGCCCGCCGCGACGGTGGCGGGCAGCGGCGCATCCGGCGATTCGTGAGACAAATCCAGGCCGCAGGCGAAGAACCGGATGTAGGGCCGACGCTCTTTCGTGACGTGGTCGCGGATCGTCCCGCGCAGCGTCGGGTGCTGCGCTTCCAGCGCGTCCAGCACCGCGCTCAGCGTCGCCGGGCCTTCGACCTGAACCTGCACCTCCTGGCTGACGTCGGCCAGCGTCCGCAGGTGGGCAGGGAGCATGACCCGGATCATGGCAGCGTCTGGACCTCGACCGAGTACACGGCGGGCAGGTCGCGCACGATGGGCGTCCAACTGTCGCCTGAGTCGGCGGAGGCGTACACCTGTCCGCCGGTGGTGCCGAAATACACGCCGCACGGGTCAAGCGAGTCGACCGCCAGCGAGCTGCGCAGCACGTTGACGTAGCAGTTGCTCTGCGGCAGCCCCTTCGTCAGCGCCTCCCACTCGTTGCCGCCCGTCCGGCTCCGGTACACGCGCAGCTTGCCGTCGGGTGGGTAGTGCTCCGAGTCGCTTTTGATCGGGATGACATAGACCGTGTCCGGCTCGTGCGCGTGGACGGCGATCGGGAATCCGAAGTCGCTCGGCAGGTTGCCGCTGATCTCGTGCCACGACTCGCCCGCGTCGTCGCTCCGCATCACGTCCCAGTGCTTCTGCATGAACAGCACGCCTGGACGCGAGGGGTGCATGGCGAGGCTGTGGACGCAGTGGCCGACCTCGGCGTCCGGGTCGGGCAGCTCGTGCTCGGACTTCAGGCCGCGGTTCACCGGCTTCCAGGTCTCGCCGCCGTCGTCGGTGCGGAACGCGCCCGCCGCCGAGATGGCCGTGTAGATTCGACCGGGGTTGGTTGGGTCGAGCAGGATCGCGTGCAGGCACATCCCACCCGCCCCCGGCTGCCAAAGGTGCCCCTTGGCGCTGCGCAGCTCCGGGAACTCCTGCCAGGTCTGCCCACCATCGGTCGAGCGGAACAACGCGGCGTCTTCGACCCCGGCGTAGACCGTATCCGGGTCGGTCGGAGAGGGTTCGAGGTACCAGACCCGCTTGAACTCCCAGGGGTGCTGCGTGCCGTCGTACCACTGGTGCGTGCCGGGCGTACCGTCGTAGAGGAACTCGTTGCCGACCGGGCTCCAGGTCACCCCGCCGTCGTCGGAGCGCTGCATCACCTGCCCAAACCAACCGCTGGACTGCGAGGCGTACAGCCGGTCTGGGTCGGCGGGCGACCCCTTCACGTGATAAATATCCCAGCCCGCAAAGTGAGGGGGGCTGACCTCCCACCGCTCGCGCTTTGCATCTGATGTCAGAACGAACGCGCCCTTATGCGTGCCAACTAAAACCCGGACTCCGCTCATGTTACCATCCCTTTCTGCGTTTCACGCTGGCCTGTTTTTGTGCAAAGCCCCATCACGAGTGAGATGATCGAGAGTGACGCAGTCGAAGCTGTTGCGAGATTCTAGGAATGCACGAATGTCATTAAAGACAATTTTAGTATGAAATTGCGTTTTGGTCAAACATTTGTTCTAGGTTGTGATCGTGGGGAATGCGCTGCGGGGCCTGTGAGGGTAAAACGCGGGTCAGGATCGATCTGCCTGCACCTCTGATCGCGTTTGGGGCGGCAGCTCAATCGTCACCGTCGTCCCGCTCCCCGGCTCCGATTCGGCGGCCAGGTTCCCGCCCACCGCTGCCAGCAGCGTGCGGTGCAGGAGAAGGCCCCCCTGCTTCGCCTCGGTGTTGGAATCCGCGGCCCAGCCCACGCCGTCGTCCTGGACGGTCACCCGCAGCCGCTCGCCGCAGGCCACCGCGATGGTGAGGCTCAGCGGGCGGTGGCTATCCGCGCCGCGCCCGTGTACCGCCGCGTTGCGCACCGCCTCACGCACGGCATAGAAGCCCACCTCGGCCACCAGGCCCTCAAGCGGCGTCAACCCCGGTGTTGACCTGGCGGCATCGCCAACCCAGCGCACCGAAGTAAATTCGTGGGCGAACTCCGAGTCGACCATGCGCCTGATCTCCGCCACGAAATCCCACCCGCCGTTCGCGCCGAAGTAGACCGCCGGGTGGACGTGGATCAGCCGTGAGATGCGGTCGTGCAGGGCGCTCAGCGAGGCGATGACCTCCTCGCGGTCGGGCCGGGGGCCGCTCAGGTCGAGGATCGCCGCGTGCAGGTCGGGCAGGATCACGTCGTGCAGCTCGCGGCGCGTGCGGTGGTCGAGCACCTGCGTCTCGGCCAGCCGCCGCCGTTGCAGCGCCAGCAGGCGGCGGCTGATCTCCTCGCCCGCCAGCATGTCGATGATCCGCTCCGCGCTGGCCTGCGCGATCTCGATCTCCTCCTGGGCGAAGAGCGCGCCGTCCTGCTTCTCGCCGAGCAGCAGTGTGCCGATCGGGCCGTATGCGCCGTGCAGCGGCACCGCCCAGCGCAGCGGGCCAAGGTCGACCCGCGCCACGTCGCCCGCCCCGGCGGCGAAATCCGGCGGCAGGGAGACGGGGGCGGCGTCCAGCGGATAGACCAGCGGATCGCCCACCAGCTGCGCGGTGCCGCCCAAGTGCCGCCCAGCGCGGCGAGCTGCCCCTGCCCCACGTCCAGCACGTCGCGGCACAGCACGGCAAACAGGCTGCCCGCCCGCGCGCTGTCCGGCGAGTCGGAATCGAGGAAGCGATCCAGCCGGTGGTCGCTGCTGACGAAGGGGCGGAGCTGCGCCATGAAACGGTCGCGCTCGACGAACGACCGCCAGCCGTTCATCGCCAGGAAGGCCACCATCAGCAGCGTGGTACGCAGCAGGCTGTAAAAGAGCCGCGCCCCCCAGACCAGGCTGCCGCCGACCAGCACCGCATACCCCAGCGACAGCATCAGCGCGCTGCGCCACAGCCGGGAGAAGCCCCGGCGGGGCAGGGTCTTCCCGGTGAAGACCTCGTAGGAGACGATTGCCTGCCCGATCAGCAGGATCGCCAGCCCGATCAGCGACTCAATCGCCAGGTCGTACCAGGCGACGTGCTGCATCACAACGGGATAGTTGTAGTGGGGGAACGGGGCGAGGGCGGTGCTGATCGCGCCGCCGATGAACCACGAGACCAGCAGCGCCACGAACAGCAGCGCCAGAGTCGCACCCAGCAGCCAGGGGCGCGTCCGGGCGCGGGCCAGGTCGCCCATCAAACGCTCGGAGGGGGCGGGCCGCAGCAGCGCGTCGACGCTCAGCACGATGCACATCAGCATGAACACCGGGTACAGCGCGAACAGGATCGGCAGGCCGCCGACGGTGAGCGCCGCCGTCATGTCCAGTTGGGTCAGGGCGATGAAGGAAGGCAGGCCGCCCGCGAAGGCGATCAGCAGGAGCAGCAGCAGGCCGAGCGCCGCGCTGGCGACGAACCAGGGACGCTGCCTGCGCCGCAGGCGGTCGCCCGGCGCGCTCCAGTAACCGGCATACCACAGCATCATCGCGTACCAGGCGAAGGGCGAGGCGATCACCGGCATCCACCCGGCCCGCCACCAGAATTCGAGGCTGAAGGTGGTCGGGGTCAGCTCGTAGTCGAGGATCGCGGTGTGGCTGATGAAGAACGCCGCGCCCAGCAGCATGCTGCCGCCCAGCGCCCACACGCCCGCCGTGCGGCGCTCCGCGTTGAGGATCACGGTCAGCCCCAGCCAGAGCAGCAGGCTGGCGTTGAACAGCGAGACGGCGAAGATCGCCCAATCGGCCAGGAAGAACCCCGTCATCTCGAACCATCCCAGGGGACTAGCTCGCCGCGCTCGTTCAGCAGGTGGGGCGTGCCCGCCTCGTCCCAGCTCAGCAGCAGCCCGGTGTTGGCGATGATCGCCGCCCGCGTCCGCGCGATCTTCTCGTCGGTCGGGTTATCCACCAGCCCCCAGGCGGCGTAAATCTGGCCGTTGGTGCGGCTGATCGTGCGCTTGTCGCGGAAGCCCAGCCGTCCGGCGATCTCCTCGTTGGTCATGCCCTGGGCCAGCATCCGGGCGACGACCTGCTCGTTTGGCTCCAGCAGCGCCATCGGGTCGTGGGCATCTTTGTGCCGCACCTCCTGCACGCGCGCCTCGATCTCCGGGTCGATGAAGCTCCGCCCGGCAGCCGCGTCCCTGAGCAGCGGCACGATCATCTCCGGCAGCAGGTAGTTCGACTTGCGCACGTAGGCGTAGTGGCTGAGGATGCCCGCCTCGCGGAAGGCGCGGAAATAGGCGTCGTCGTCCTGGATCGAGTAAAAGACAACCGGCAGGCGGGGGTGCTCGCGCCGGATGGCGGCGGCGGCCTCGATGCCGTTCATCTCCCCGGCCAGCGCGACGTCCATCAGGACGATCTCGACCGTCTCGTCCTCCAGGCAGTATTCGAGCGCGTCCTCGCCCCGCTCGAAGGCGGCCAGGACGCACACCTCGCCGGTCTGCTCCAGCCCCGACCGCAGCGCCGATTGTAACCGCTCGTTGTCCTCCACTATCAGCAGACGCAGCATCGACCCTCCTCCCCTGCACGATACCCGAAGGCCGGAGGGGCGTCAAGCACCTGGGTGTGCGATCCGGGGTATCCAAACCGTCGATCCGGCCCGCCGGGATCGCGTAGACTGGGAACATGCCATCAAGGAGGTCGGTAGCATGTACCATCTATCAATCGTCGAGACCATCCTGCGGGATCGGTTGACATTCTTCCGTGAGATTCGTGAGGGAGAGGGAATCCGCCAGAAGATCGGCTCCCTGCTGTTTGCCTCATTTGTCCTTCTGGCGACCTACGGCGCGGTGATGGGAGGCTCGCACGGCATCCTTCAGATGCTCTCTTCAATGGTCAAGCTGCCCTTCCTGTTCCTTGCCACACTGGCGATCTGCGCGCCGTCCCTGCACTTCTTCAACATCCTGTTTGGCTCCCGCCAGACGATGCGCCAGACCATCGCCTTGATCCTGACCGCCATCGCCACCTCCTCGGTGCTGCTCTTCAGCCTGGGGCCGATCAGCTTCTTCTTCGTCATCACCAGCAGCGAATACCCGTTTTTCAAGCTGCTCAACGTGGCGTTCTTTGCCGTGGCGGGTTTCCTGGGCGTGCTGTTTTTGCAGCATGGGATGCAGGTCGTCACGGAAGGCGACCAGCGGGGCAAGGCGACGCGGGGTCTGATTTTCACAATGTGGGTGCTGCTGTACGGCTTCGTCGGCAGCCAGATGGCCTGGACGCTCGCCCCGTTCTTGGGCGACCCGGCGCAGCCGTTTATCATCTTCCGCCATGTCGGCGGCAACTTCTACGCCGACGTCTTGAACAGCTTCGTCGGGCTGCTCCGCTACTAGCACGCTTTCGATGGAAGTCACGCTCACCCGTTTGGCCCTATGAGGAGACTCAACCATGAAGGTCAAGATGATCCTGCCCGCGCTCACCGAGGCGAAAAGCCCCTTCTTCCGCCCGATCAAGTATTCGCTCTTCCCGCCGCTGGGGCTGGCGACGCTGGCGGGCTACCTGGACGAGGACGACGAGGTCGTGATCCAGGACGAGCACGTCGAGACGCTCTCGCTGGACGACGAGCCGGACCTGGTCGTGATCCAGGTGTACATCACCTCGGCCTACCGCGCCTACCAGGTCGCCGACCACTACCGGGCGAAGGGCGCGCACGTCTGCCTGGGCGGGCTGCACGTCACCTCGCTGCCGGAGGAGGCAGCCGCCCACGCCGATACGATCTTCACCGGCCCTGGCGAGGACACCTGGCCCGCCTTCCTGGCCGATTACCGCGCCGGGCAGCCGGGGCGGGTCTACACCTCGAAGCAGCGCACGCTGCGCGGCCTGCCCGCCATCCGCCGCGACCTGATCAAGCGCCACCTGTACCTGGTGCCCAACTCGATCGTCGTCTCGCGCGGCTGCCCGCACGCCTGCCACTTCTGCTACAAAGAGGCGTTCTTCAAGGGTGGCAGGGGCTTCTATGTCCAGGCCGTCGACGACGCGCTGGCCGAGATCGAGCGCCTGCCCGGTCGGCACCTGTATTTCCTGGACGACCACCTCTTCGGCGACCCGCGCTTCGCGGCGGCGCTCTTTGAGGGGATGCGCGGCATGGGGCGCGTCTGGCAGGCCGCCGGGACGGTGCAGTCGGTGCTGCGGCCCGGCCTGCTGGAGAAAGCCGCTGAGGCGGGGCTGCGCAGCCTGTTCGTCGGCTTCGAGACGCTCAACCCGGAGGGCCTGCAAGAGCAGAACAAGTACCAGAACCTGAACCGCGACTACGACGCCGCGATCCGGCGGCTGCACGATCTCGGCATGATGGTGAACGGCAGCTTCGTGTTCGGCATGGACGGCGACGACGAGACGGTGTTCGACCGGACGGTGGAGTGGGCGGTCGGGCAGGGCATCGAGACCGCGACGTTCCACATCCTGACGCCCTACCCCGGCACCGTGCTCCACGAGCAGATGCAGGCGGCGGGGCGCATCACCTCGCGCGATTGGGACCTGTACGACACGCGGCACGTCGTGTACCGCCCGGCGCAAATCACGCCCGACGCCCTGGAGGCGGGCTACTGGCGCGCCTACCGCGAGTTCTACCGCTGGCGATCGATCGTCCAGGGGGCGAGCACCAAGCCGACTCTATCCGGCGCGCTGCGCCACGCCGCGTATGCGGGCGGCTGGAAGAAGCTTGAGCCGTTCTGGGACTGGGTGATCCGGCTGCGGCGGGTGCCGACGATGCTGCCCGTGCTTGAGGCCGTGCTCACCGGCTTCGGCAGGAACCCGGTGCGCACGCCCGCAGGCTCTCACGCCGTGTACAGCACAGCCGACAGCAGCGCGGGGTAGTCTGCTGCTCTGCGCCGTAGCCATCAATGATCTGTTACGGCGGACTGCCTGCCGCCAGCCACGGCAACCGCTCCCACGACGCCCCACAGCACGGCGGCCCATACCCGGAGCCAGGTCAGGAGGGGCACCCCGGACAGCTCCATCGAGGGGAGGGCCAGCGTGCTGAACACCAGGCTGGCGTGCATGAGGATAACCACCAGCAGGCTCTCCGTATGGTCGTAGACC
>JARRJX010000239.1:0-4433 GCA_037388645.1 Chloroflexota bacterium | reverse complement strand
GCGCTCAAGCCAGCCCGGTTGATCACCTTTTTCGCCAGCTTTCTCAACGGACGCCCGTAGACTGGGAAGTTGTTCGAGCCGATGTTGGTGGCGACAAGCCCAGGGTGCAGGGCATTGGCCGTCACCCCGCTCCCCTCAAGCCGCCGGGCCAGTTCGTAGGTGAACAGGATATTGCACAGCTTGGAGCGGCCATAAGCCCCTATCTGCGAATAGCCGCTCTCGAATTCCAGGTTGTCGAAATCCATCGTCGCCCTCTGGTGGGCCACCGAGGAGACGTTGACGATCCGCGCCGGGGCGCTGACCCGCAGCAGGTCGAGCAGCAGATGGGTGAGCAGGAAATGCGCCAGGTGGTTGACGGCCAGCGTCAGCTCAATGCCGTCGGCGCTCTCCTGGCGCGTGGCGTAGTACGCCCCAGCGTTGTTGATCAGCCCGTCCAGCCGGTCGTAGCGTGCCCTGAACTGCGCGGCCATCTCCCGCACCGCGTCCAGCGAGGCAAAATCCGCCAGCAGGTAATCAACGGCCTCATTGCCGGTCTCTGCTTTGATCCAGGCGACCGTTTTTTCCGCCTTCTGCGCATTCCGGCCCCCCACCACGACGCGCGCGCCCTGGTCGGCCAGCGCCCTGGCGGTCTCTTTGCCGATCCCGGAGGTGGCCCCGGTTATCAAATAGAGCTTGTCGTTCATCAGACCTCGGCTTCGCTAACGTGGCTGCCAATTGTACTGACTATAAAGCGCACGCCCGGCAAATGCCATCAGAATCGCGTGAGAGCCACGCTCACGCCCAGCGGAGGGCGAGGCGCATCGCAGCCAGCGCGAGCAGGTAAGGGGAGGCCAACGCGAGCGCGGCGATCACCGGCTCGAAAGAGAGGGCGGCCTCCCGGCTGATGGCGTAGCTGGATAGGGCAGTCAGCGTGCCCAGGGCCACCGTTACCCCCATCGGAGGCCCCGACGATCGGCGGATCAGCCGGTTGAGGATCGGATTGTGGGAGACAGGCAGACCGCGCGCGGTGCGCTGACCGGCGGAAAGCAGGCGATGGAACTGCATCGACGTACCTGCTGCTTATCCAGGTTCACGTACGCGATATATAGATGATACCTTCCCCCGACCCGAATCGGGGGAAGGCACTCAGGTGGCTGCTCGGAGCGCGATCAGGAGGAGCCAGACTTTTTGCGGCGGCGCATCAGGGCGCGGACGATCAGGATGATGATCGCCAGCACGACCAGGTATGGCCCAAAGACGATCACCAGCCAGGTGGCGGCATCGGCCAGGAAGCGCAGCAGCGCACCCTGAGCCTTCACCGCCGAGTTGAAGGTGCGGCCCAGCGTCCAGGGGGTGGGAGTCGGCGTGGGGATGTCGTAGGGCATGCTGAGGTTGATCGCAATCGTCGAATAGGCGGCGCGCCCGCTCAGGTAGTTCATCCGGCCCTGCACCTGCTCGATCTCGGCCTCGATCTGCGATAGTTCGCGGTTGACGGCCAGCGCCTCGTCGACGTCCTGGGCGTCGTCCAGGAAGGTGCGCAGCCGGTCGCGGGTGGCTTCCAGGTTGTCCAGACGCGACCTCAGGTCGACGTACTCGGAGGTTACGTCCTGCCCGGAGGATGTCTCGCGCAGCACCTCGATCGCGGTATCGCCCAGGCGGCGCATCGCCGTCTCAAAATTCTCGGCCCGCACGGCGATCGTGATCGTGCCCGCCTTCACCTCGCCGGTCTGCCAGGTCTGGCTGTTGAGCACGTAGCCGCCGTTGTCGACGGCGATCTGGCTGATCTGACCGAGGGCACGGTCGGTATCCTCGACGAGCAAATCCATCTCGCCGTTCTTGATGATCAGGCGATCCTGCCCCTGGCCGACCGGCTGGTTGGCGTCCTGAATCGGCGGCAGGCCCGCCTCGGCACCGTCCGCGCTGGTGTCGTCCAGGCCGCCTATCGGCTCGGCGGCGGGGGCTTCCATTGGTGCTTCCTCCATTTCGACGGCTCTCTCCCCGGGGGCCCCTTCCTGAGCCATGGGTGTGGCAGGGGCGGGGGCACACCCGGCAGCCAGCAGGGCGACGGCAGCGGCCAATCCAATCAGTGCGATCCAGCGGTAGCGGTTGGCGTTCATTTTCCTTCTTCTCCTGTCGTGTGAGGGCATTCCAATAATAGGTCTGATCAACAGATTTATTATAGGACGACAAAAAGGGCAATTTTGTTCAATACCATGCCATTTCATACCATTTACCTGACAATTCGTCCCGCCGATCCTGAACGCTGGCGAATATTCTGCCGGGCGGGGCGATCCGGTTGTCGGCGCGCGGGTGCTGCACTACAATCAAGCCGCTTCCAGCGTTTCCATCATGGTGGGCAGACAAACAAGGCAGGATGAATGGCAAAAGTCACGCCGGTTCGGCGGCAGTACCTCGACATCAAAAGGCAGTTCCCCAACGCGATCGTATTCTTCCGGCTGGGCGACTTTTACGAGACGTTCGACGAAGACGCGGAGGTGGTGGCGCGCGAGCTGGACATCGTGCTGACCAGTCGCAACGTCGCCAAAAACCAGCGCGTCCCGATGGCCGGGGTGCCCCACCACGCGGCGGAGAACTACATCGCGCGCCTGATCGAGAAGGGCTATCACGTCGCGGTCTGTGACCAGGTGGGCGACGAGCCGATCCAGGGCCTGATGCCGCGCGACGTGACGCGGGTCGTCACCCCCGGCACGATCACCGAGCCTGCCCTGCTGCCTGAGAAGCGCAACAACTACCTGGCGGCGGTCGCGCCGGTCTTCCGTCAAGGAGAAAGCGCTCCGGTTCGGGCGGGGGTGGCCTACGCCGACATCTCAACCGGCGAGTTCGCCACCACCGAGTTCTCGGAGGGCGACGTGCCCGGCCTGGTGGGGCAGGAGATCGCCCGCCTCGCCCCGCGCGAGTGCCTGCTGCCGGAGGGGGTCGCCGCAGCCGACCGGCTGAACCTGGGTGGCGAGGGCCTGCACGTCACCCCCTGGCCGGACTGGCGCTTCGACCCGCCGACCGCCGCCGAAAGCCTCCAGCGCCACTTCCAGGTCAGCACGCTGGCCGCCTTCGAGCTGGAAGAGGACTCGCTGGCGACCGCCGCCGCCGGGGCGCTGCTCTCTTACCTGGACAGCACCCAGCGAGGCGCGGTCGGCCAGCTCCGCACCCTGACCACCTACTCGACCGGCGACTACATGGTGCTCGACGCCCCCACCCGCCGCAACCTGGAGCTGACCGAGACGATCCGCGGGGGGCGGTCACGCGGGGCGCTGCTGGGCGTGCTGGACGACACGATCACGGCGATGGGCGGGCGGCTCTTGCGGCGCTGGCTCAGCCGCCCGCTGCTCGACCTTGACCGCCTGCAAGGCCGGTTGGATACGGTCGAGGCGTTGTACGTCGACGGCATGCTGCGCGGGCAGGTGCGCGAAGGGCTGCGCGCCACCGGCGACCTGGAGCGCCTCGCCAACCGGGTGATGACCGGCGCTGCCGGGCCGCGCGAGCTGCTCAGCCTGAAGGAGACGCTCGACCGGGTGCCCGCCCTGCGCGGTCTTCTGATCGGGCAGGGGCAGGTCCTGCGCGACCTGGCCTACGCGCTCGACCCGGTCGAGGAAGCGGCTGACCTGATCGGGCGGGCGCTGGCCGAGGACCCCCCTGCGACGACCAACACGATCGGCGTGATCCGGGCGGGCTTCTCGCCGGAGCTTGACGGGATCGTCGATGCCAGCGCCAACGCGCGGTCGTATATCAACAGCCTGGAATCGGTCGAGCGTGAGCGCACTGGGATCAAGACCCTCAAAGTGGGCTACAACAAGGTGTTCGGCTATTACATCGAGGTCACCAAGGCGAACAGCAGCCATGTGCCGGAGGAGTACATCCGCAAGCAGACGCTGGTCAACGCCGAGCGCTACATCACGCCGGAGATGAAGGAAGTCGAGGTGCGGCTGCTCAACGCCGAGGAGGAGATCCACGGCGTCGAGGTAGAGCTGTACCGCGAGGTGCTGGGCGAGGTGGCGACTCATAGCGACGCGATACTGGGCATCGCCCGCGCCCTGGCCCGGCTGGACGTGTGCGCGGCGCTGGCCGAGGTCGCTGCGCGGCACGGCTTCGTCCGCCCGCTGCTGGCCGACGACGACGCGCTTGACATCCGTATGGGGCGGCACCCGGTCGTCGAGCAACTCCTCCAGGGCGAGCGCTTCGTGCCGAACGATACCACCTTCGCCAACGGCAGGCGGATTCACATCATCACCGGCCCGAACATGTCCGGCAAGAGCACCTATCTACGCCAGGTTGCGCTGATCGTGCTGCTCGCCCAGATCGGCAGCTTCGTCCCGGCGGACGAGGCAGCCATCGGGCTGGTCGACCGGATTTTCACCCGCATCGGCGCGCAGGACGAGATTTATGCCGGGCAGAGCACCTTCATGATCGAGATGTTGGAGACGGCCCTGATCCTGCGC
>JARRJX010000238.1:0-10294 GCA_037388645.1 Chloroflexota bacterium | reverse complement strand
GATCATCGGGGTCGCGCCTGGAAACTGATCGAACACAAACTCGACCACATCCCTGACCGAGGTGCCCACCCCCGTGCCGATGTCGAACGTCTGTCCCTCGATGCCCTCGGCCTGCGCCGCCGTGAGGTAGGCGTCCACCACGTCGTCGACGTACACCCAGTCGCGCGTTTGCTCGCCCGCCGTCGTCGGGAAGGGGTGGCCCTTGAGCGCGGCCTGGATCGCGGAGGGGATCAGCGTGCCTGCCTGTCCGGGGCCATACACCTGGAACAGGCGCAGGCAGACGATCGGCCAGCCCATCGTCCGGTAATAAATCTGGCTGAAAGCCCACGCCGACGCCTTGGCCGCCGCGTAGGGTGAGATCGGGTCGAGCTGCTTCGACTCTGCTTGGTCGCCGTATTCGTAGGCCGTCCCTGTGTGGATGATCCGCTCCGCCCCGGCGGTGGCCGAGGCCCGGATCACGTTGATCGTGCCGTCGACGTTGACCCGCAGCGCCAGATTGCTCGAAAGGAACGGCTCGGTCACCCCCGCTGCTGCCAGGTGAAAGACCACCCTGGGCCGCAGCTTTTCGATCGCGGCGTTCACTGCTCCGAAGTTGCGAATGTCCACTTCGTGGATTTCGACCTCGTCCAGCAGGTCGTCGATCCGGCTCGTGCCGGAGGCGTGGCGGGTGAGGATCGAAACTCGTGCCCCTTCGTGGACGAGCCGTCTGGTTAAGTGAGAGCCGATGAACCCCGTCCCGCCGGTTATCAGCACTCTCTGGTTAGCTAATGCGGAAGTCATGACCGATCATGCCCCTGTCCATTGATCTTCTGCCGTTGGGTGCCTGTTTTCTTCATACCCCGCTCAGAATCCTACATCGAAGTCGACCACCAGCTCGGCGTCCCCTGGCGCGTCGACGATGTTTTCCAGGATGTGGCCGATAAAAAGCGAGAACGCGACGAGCGGCACGTCCGGCCTGACCAACAGCCGCGCGGTGCCGCCATCCTGCCATCCCAGGGTCTTCGTATCCGGCGGAGCGCTTAATCCGCTGGCCGCGATCGTGTCCAGTGGGTCACCCTCCTGCTTCCGATACGGGAAGTTCAGCAGGAAGCCTTCGAGCTTTCCCTCGGAGTCGTCCGGCTCAGGGATGACCTGTATCCACAATTCGGCGCTGCCCTCGACCTCGATCGTGAGTCCGGGCTGGTGCCGCAGTTGGTCGACGGCCTGCTGGATGAGGCCCGCCAGCCAGACGGCCTGCTCCGCGTTCATTACCCTGCGCCTGCCTCCGCAAGAAAATCCGCGTACCAGCGCATCGTCTCCTGCAGCCCCCCTTCGAGCGAGTGCGCCGCCTCCCACCCCAGGACTCGCCGCGCCTTGCTGCTGTCGAGGTACTGGTTCTGAATCTCGTTCGTGGCCGTCCCCAGCACGACCGGGGTCAGGTCGGGGTAGGGAGACAGAGCGATAATGCGCTCGGCTAATTCTAACGCGCTCAGCGGGTTGTCAAGCCCGAAGTTGAATGCTTCGCCGCTCAGCGCCCCGTCGACCATCGCCTCCGCTAGACGGATGTAGCCGTCGACGATGTCCAGCACGAAGACGTAGTCCCGACGTGGACTGCCGTCCGAGCGGATCACCGGGCGCTCGCTGCGCAGCACCGAGCGCATTGTGCCCGGCACGATCCGGTTCCAGTTCAGGTCGCCGCCGCCGTAGAGGTTCCCACAGCGTGTGATCGCCACCGGCAGGTCGTAGGTCCTGGCATAGGCCAGTGCGATCAGGTCGGCGCAGCTCTTGCTCACGTCGTAAGGGTGCTGGCCACGCAGCGGCGTGTTTTCGTCGTAAGGCAGCTCGATGTGGTCGCCATACGCCTTGTCTGAGGAGGCCACCACCACCCGCCCCGTGCCCGGCCACTGCCGCGCGCCTTCCAGCACCGTCCAGGTTCCCTTGACGTTCGTCTCGAAAGTGGGCGCTGGCATCCGGTTCGCGATTCCCACAATCGTCTGGGCTGCCAGGTGGAAGCAGGTGTCGATCTCGTACTCGCTGAACGTCCGGTTGATGACCCCGCTGTCGGCCACGTCGCCGCGCACCACCTTGATCCGTTCGAGCGTGCCGCTCAGCACCAGCTCGCTGTTCGGCACCCAGTCACGCACCAGCCCAACCACGTCTGCGCCCAGCTCGACCAGCGCCTTCGTCAGCCACGCACCCAAAATCCCCGTGCAGCCGGTGACGAACGTAGGGCGGTCACGCCAGAAGTCTTTCCTCTCGCCGTCTGATAAGCGGTTTGTGCTCATTGCCACACCTTCCAGGGGGCATCCTCGTGCCACAGCCGGTCCATCTCGCGCGCCTCTTTGAAGGTGTCCATCGACCGCCAGAACCCGCCGTGTTTGTACACCATCAACTGGTCGTCATCCGCCAGCCGCACCAGCACCTCGCGTTCCAGGTCGAGCGTCTTGTCGCCCTGGAAGTATGCTGCCGTGCCCGGCTCGCAGATCATGAACCCGGCGTTGATCCAGTCGGGGAGCCGGGGCTTTTCCTCGAAGCCTGTGACACGTTCGCCTTCCAGTTGCAGGATTCCATACTGCGAGTAGGGCTGGTAGCCGGTCACCGTCGCCAGCTTGCCGTGTGCGCGGTGGAACGCGACCAGCGCCGGGATGTCGATGTCGCCCAGCCCGTCCCCGTAGGTCAGGTGGAACGCCTCGCCGTCCAGGTAGTCCATCACCCTGGCGACTCGCGCGCCCTTGTTCGTCTCCAGCCCCGTATCGGCCAGCGTGATCCGCCAGCCGCTCTCGCTGTGGTTCTGGTGGTAGCTGATCTGCGGGTTCTCACCCAGGCTGAGCGTGAAGTCGAGCGTTAACGGTGCATAATCCAGGAAATAGTGTTTGATTGCCTCCGCCCCGTGCCCCAGGGTCAGGACGAAGTCTGTATAGCCATACGCGGCGTAGGTCTTCATGATGTGCCAGATGATGGGCCGGTCGCCGATACTCACTAGCGCCTTCGCGTCATAGTTGGCATCGGCCATTCGGGTGCCTCTGCCGCCGCATAAGATGACCACTTTCACAGTTCTGTACTAACCTCCACATGACGAAGGACAATCAGGTTGCTCGCAACCCCTGGTCGCAGCATGCTGTGCTGGAGGGTGAAAGCCCCGAATCAGCCTGTAGAGGCACCTCTAGTAGGTGCTCAGGGGATGGAGAGGGTAAACTCCGCCTTGCCCCAAAGGCCAGCAGCCGCAGCCCATTGAACACGACCAACACGGTGCTGCCCTCGTGCCCGACCACGCCCAGTGGCAGCGGGAGCGCCTGCCCGAACAGGCCGAACGCCCCCATGATCAGGATCACGATCACGCTCAAGGAGAAGGCGATGTTCTGCCAGACGATCCGGCGCGCCCGTTTGCTCAGCGCGATCGCGTACGAGATTTTGCTCAGGTCGTCGGTCATCAGGACCACGTCGGCGGTCTCTAGCGCCACGTCCGTCCCCGCCGCGCCCATCGCGATCCCGATCGAGGCCGTCGCCAGTGCTGGGGCGTCGTTCACTCCGTCGCCCACCATCGCCACCGGGCCGTATTCGGCCTCAAGCCGCCTGAGCAGGTCGACCTTGTCCTGGGGCATCAGCCCGGCGTGGTAGTTATCCAAACCAGCCTCGGCGGCGATAGCCCCGGCCACCGTCTCGTTGTCACCGGTCAGCATGATCACCTGCTCAACGCCTGCCTTACGCAGCGCGGCCACCGCTTCCCTGGATTCGGGGCGCACCCGGTCTGCCACCGCGATTGCACCCACGCATTCCTCGTTGTGGACGAGCAGCACTGTCTTGCCTTCGCGCTCCAGCCGGTTGATCTCCTCTGTCAGCAAAGCCTGGACAGTAAGCCCTTCCTGCTCCATCATACGGCGGCTGCCCACCAGCAGGTGGGTGCCGTCAACCGATGCGCTGATCCCCATTCCAGGGTAAGCCTGGAAATCGCTCGCCTCGATGACCTCTAACCCGCGTTCCTCGGCGGCGGCGACCACCGCCTGGGCGATCGGGTGCTCTGACCGCTCCTCGACGCTGGCCGTCAGGGCCAGCAGTTGATCCGCCGTGTAGTCGTTCACGGGCACCACGTCGGTCACCATCGGGCGGCCATAGGTGAGTGTGCCGGTTTTGTCGAACGCTATACCCTTGATCGTCGCCAGGTTCTCCAGGTAAGCGCCTCCCTTGAACAGGATGCCCTTCCGTGCAGCGTCGGCGATCGCGCTCAGGATGCTCGCCGGGGTGCTGATCACCAGCGCACAGGGTGAGGCCACCACCAGCAGCACCATCCCCCGATAAAACACATCCGGGAAGCTCTCCCCCAGTAAAAGCGTCTGGATGGCGATGAACAGCGAGACGGCAGCGATGATCGCTATCGCGTAGTATTGCTCGAAGGTGTCGATGAAGCGCTGGGTAGGCGCGCGGCGCGCCTGGGCTTCCTCGACCATCGTGATGATCTTTGACAGCATGCTGTCCGCGGCCAGTTTGGTCACCCGCACGTCCAGCGAGCCGTGCTGGTTGACCGTCCCGGCGAAGACCTTGTCGCCTACTTCCTTGTCGACAGGAACCGATTCGCCGGTGATTGAGGATTGGTCGACCGCCGATTGGCCGGTTACCACCACCCCATCCACGCCGATCCGCTCACCCGGCTTGACGATCACAACGTCATCGATCACCAGGTCGTCGATCGCCACCATGACCTCTTTATCGTTACGCCGTACCAGCGCGGTGGTGGGCCGCAGGTCGAGCAGGCTCCGGATCGCATTCCGGGAGCGGTCGAGCGCGTAGTTTTGCAGCAGGTTGCTCAGCGAGAAGAGGAACAGCAGCGTTGCCCCTTCTGCCCAGCTTCCGATTATCGCCGCCCCCGTTGCGGCCAGGATCATCAGCAGGTCGACGTTGATTTGCAGCTTGAGCAGGTCACGGATTCCCGCCTTCAGCCCGAAATAGCCCCCCGCGGCGTAGGAGATTGCCGCCAACGTGCTGACCAGCCAGCCGGGCGCGCCCAGCGCCCTGGCGGCCACGCCCCCCACCAGGCCGAGCAGTGTCAGAAGCACCAGGGTCGGCTCGACAAGCTCCTGGCGGAGCAGGCTCGCGGCGGGTCTGCTCTCCCCCGATTCGTCCAGTTGGAAGCCGATGTCGATGATCGTCTGTTTGATTTCCATCTGGGAGATCATGGTGGGGTCGAAGGAGGCGCTGATCACCCCGGCGACCGTGTTGACGGACGCCGACGGGATGCCGGGCAGCGCGGCCAACCGCTTCTCAAGGTATTCGCTTGCGCAGTTCCGGCACGAGTTGTTGTGCATGTGCGTCAGGAAATGATCGTAATCCGTCAGCAGCCGGACGCCCGCTTCCTTTGCCAGCCTGTTGACCTGCGTGAGGTCGATCAGGTCGGGGCGGTAGCCGATCTCCAATGTGTTGTCGGCTGAGTCAAGCCTGGCCTCGACGATCCCCTTGTGGTCGAGCAACATGTCGACCAGAATCTGCGGGCAGCAAAAGTCGTCTTCCCGAGCCGATATAAAAGGTATGCTGATTTGCCGTGAGACCGAAGTCATCGGTTATTTCTCTCCTGATTCGAGCTCTGCCAGACAGTCTGCGCAAAGACCGTAGGCAGTGAGGTTCAAGTTCTGTATGTGGAAGCCCAGCGTGGCCGACGAGCGCGCCAGCGGGGAAAGGTCAAGGTGGTGTAGATCGGTGATCTGGCCGCAGCGCGTGCACACCAGGTTGATGTGCGGAGTGGTCGCCTGATCGTAGCGCACGCTCCCGTCGTCCGCCCTCGCGACCTGGTGCAGCAGACCCAGCCCTTCCAGCAGGCTCAGCGTGTTGTAGACCGTCGCTAGGCTCATGGTCGGGAAGTCGTCCCGGATCTCCTCGTAGACGGCGGTGGCGGTTGGATGGGTGTTCGTATTCAACAGCCAGTTGCAGATCGCGATCCGCTGTGCGGTGATCTTCGCGCCGCTGGCCCGCAGGCCGTCGATCAATGGGTTATCTTCCAGATTATTGGCTGGGTGGCCTTCTAAATTCATCTCAGGGTTGCCCCACTATTTTTATAATGGTTACTTATTAATAATCATTCTAAACTACTCGCAAAGTCTACCATAAATCGCTCTCGGCTGCAAATATTCCCGGCTCGGAAAAGGCGCGCTCAATGCCTGCCCGTCGGCGAGTGTTCCGGGGCACGAATTTCTGAATGCCGACGTAGCTTTTTCTTAATGAGTTTAGATTCAGGAAAGCCTGGTGGAGGGATTAATAGACGAACTCGCGGATGTCGTAGCGGCTGATGTGTGGGGTGCCGTCTGCTGCGGAGAATTGCAGCCCCGCTTCGATTGCCTCGCCCTGGGCCAGACGCTCCTCGTGGGTGAGCGGCTTCAGCCCGGCCTGGAAGGCGTCGCTTGCGTAGGCCAATCCCTCGCTGACAATCAGCTCCGAGAAGTAGATTATGTCGTCCATGCCCAGCTTCATCGCGTTGAGGGCCTGGACGGTGTCCTCGACGTGTGCCTGGGCGTACTGCTGCCCCCCCGCGCCCAGCAGGACGATCACCCCGACGGCCACGCCGCCCGCCTTGAGCGCCCTGACCGCCTTCACCACGTCTTCCGGGGTGCCCGGCTTCTTGAGGAAATCGAGCAGCGGCTTGTTCCCGCTCTCCATCCCGACGTACACCCGCGTCTGCCCACGCTCGCGCAAGGTGGTGTAATCGTCGGGGGACTTCTTCTCCCCGCTGAAGCCGTCCAGGAAGGCGTAGATTCCACCCAGCGCGCCCACATCGTACACCTCGTGGACGATATCGAGCATCGGGAGCAGCCGCTTCATCGGGATGACGAGCGCATTGGCGTCCGCCAGGAAGATCGTGCGGCGCAGGCTCAGGCCGCCGCCAAGGAAATCACGGACGGCCTCGGCGTGGGCGCGAAACTCATCTGGCGGCTTGATGCGGAAGGGACGGTCTTTATAGAAGTCGCAGAAGGTGCAGGTGTTGAACGAGCAGCCCTCGGCGGCCTGCAAGACGACCGCCATGTACTGGTCGGGCGGCAGTATCCCGACCGGCTTGTAAATCTGGTGGTAGCGTTGCGCGTCTTCCAATGAGCGCGCCGCGTCAAAGTGGATCGCGCTTCTAAAAACCGAGCAGGCATCCTGGGGCAGGGGGGTGTTCAGTGTCGCCGCGCCCGATTCGATATCGGCAAATAAGGCTCCGACCGTCTCCCGCGCCTGTGCTTCGAGGGCGGCGGCTTCTTGCTGGGCCAGCCAGCGGCGTTCCCGCTCGTCTCCAGGGAGCCGCCACTTGGCGACGATCTTGCCGTCCAGGCCACGCCGGTAGGAGACCGACTCCAGGTAGGCTGTCCACAGTCGGCCCTCGTAATCGAAGCTGAACACGTCGGCGTCCGCCGGGCCGTCGATACTGACCGTCAGGCAGTTGGGCTTGATGCTGATCGCGATGGGCTTCGAGCGGCCTGGTCGGCAGCCTCCTGGCTCTGCGCGTAGACCGTAAACAGCTCCTGGCCTTTTTTGACGTGGTCGCCGACCTTGCACAGGACGCACACGCCGACCGCATGGTCGACCGGATCGCCCTTTTTGCGCCGACCCGCGCCGAGGTCTTGCGCGGTTAGCCCGACCTCGCCCGCGTGGATGGCCGACAGGTAGCCATCACGTAGCGCCCTGACCTCCACCACCAGTGGCGCAATGGGGAGCCGGTCAGGTGAATCGATCTGGGAGACGTCGCCGCCCTGCGCCTCAACAAGCTGGCGAAATACAGCCCACGCCGAGTCATCATGCAGTTTTTCTTCGAGCGTGGGCCGGATGTCCGAGAGGTCGGTTCGGGTTGATTTTCCGGCCAGGCGCAGCATGTTTCCGGCGACCGTCAGGCAGTGTTCGACGAAGTCCTCCGGCCCCTCCCCATGCAGGGTGTCGATCGCTTCACGCACCTCTATCGAGTTCCCTACCGCGTGTCCGAGCGGCTGGTTCATGTCAGATATCAAGGCCGTGACCTTGCGGTTAGCCCGCGTCCCGATGTCGACCATGATCTCGGCCAGCTCTCGCGCGTCGTCGACGTTAGACATGAACGCGCCGCTGCCGCACTTCACGTCGAGCAGGATCGCGTCTGCCCCTGCCGCGATCTTCTTGCTCATGATCGAGCTAGCGATGAGTGGTTTGCTGGGCACGGTGCCGGTTACGTCACGCAGCGCGTACAGTTTCCCGTCCGCCGGAGCCAGGTCGGCTGACGGCCCGGCGAGTACGATGCCGATCCGCTTGACCTGCTCAAGAAACCGCTCGCGCGATAAGTCCACGGTGTAGCCGTCGATGCTCTCCAGCTTATCCAGGGTGCCCCCGGTAAAGGACAGCCCGCGCCCGGACATCTTGGCAACCGGCACGCCGCAGGCCACCACCAGAGGCAGCACGACCAGACGGGTTTTATCCCCGACCCCCCCGGAAGAGTGCTTGTCCAGCGCGATGTCAAGCACGCCTGAGAAGTCCAGTGTTTCCCCGGACTCGACCATTGCCAGGGTCAAATCGGTCGTCTCCCGCCCCGACATGCCGTTGAGAAACACGGCCATACACCAGGCTGCCGCCTGATAGTCTGGGATGCTGCCCCTGGTATATCCGTCGACGAAGAAGCGTATCTCTTGCTGGGTCAGGGCATGGCCGTCGCGCTTCTTCTCGATAATCGTCACTGCATTCATGGCTTTTCCTGACGGGTCAAGGGGTTGGGAATGCAATAAGTGCGGTATCTGTCGTGTAGTACCTAGAGGATACGTCAGTTGTCCGCTTTTCTCAACACGTCAGGCACGAAAAACAAAACACCGCCGGTGCATTTATTCGGCGGTATTCTGTGAGGGCAGGCAAGGAATGTGGGGTTACGTGGCCGGTTCCAGTGTCTGGAGCCGCTCGATTAACCCGTCGATCCAGTCGTTAAGCGGCCCGTAGGGGACTGCACCAACTGTCCCTTCGACCGGCTCGCCCCCGTGGAAGACGACCAGCGTGGGGATGCTCATAATACCATAACGCTGGGCAATCGCCGGATTTTCGTCGATGTTGACTTTGGCAAGGATCAGCGCGTCTTTCTTCTCACCCTCGATCTTCTCTAACACAGGCGCAACCGCATGGCAGGGGCCGCACCAGGGTGCCCAGAAGTCGACCAGGACGACGCTCTCTGCCCCAAGCACTTCCTCATCAAAGCTGGTGTCAGTGACATGAATTGGCATTTAACTCTCCGATAAATGAACAAAATAGGGTCGTTAGGCAACTTGCTTTTGTTATTAGATGATCGGACGCCTCGATTCGTTTCATTTTGCGCCCGATCTGAGAAGGTAGAATTATTCTAACATTAAGCGTTGAGCGGACAGCGTAAGCTTGATCATGCTGTCCGCTTAGCATTCGAAACAAGTTCGTTTTGAAGCGCGAAATCTATGATGATCACTCACATTGCCCTGATATGGGGTTTATTCCTGCTCTTTGGGGTTATCCACAGCCTGACGGCGGGGTTCGCCCCTAAAGAGCGGCTGAGCGCCGTGCTGCCTGCCAGGCTGGTCGAGGGCTGGTACCGGCTGCTGTACAACGTATTCTCGGTTATCACCTTCAGCCCGGTGCTAATCGCTGTTGCGGTTCTTCCCGATAGCGTGATCTATGCGGTGCCTATGCCCTGGTCGCTGCTCTTCCGGCTGGCTCAGTTGGGCGGTGTGGCCGGGCTTGTGGGGGCGCTGTTCGTCACCGATGTGTTCCGGTTTGCCGGGATCAGCCAGGCTGTCGCCTACCTCTCCGGCGCGCCGCTCCCACTCGAATCAGGCCCTTTGCAGGTCAAGGGGATGTACGCCGTTGTGCGCCACCCACTGTATCTGTTCAGCCTGCTGGCGATCTGGCCCACGCCCACCCTGACCCTCAACATGCTGCTGTTCAATATTGGAGCGACTTTCTATTTTGCGATAGGGTCACACATAGAGGAACGTCGGCTTGAGAAGCGGTTCGGTGACGCTTATCGTGCCTATCGGCGGCGGGTGCCCTGGATGATTCCCTGGCCAAGGCCCCGGCGCGCTGGCGGGCGACAGAGTCACGAGCCAGGAGGGGCGCAGTAGCCCCAGCCAATCACATAAGTACATATGGAGAAGAATTGATGTCGAATTCATCAACCAAACAGCGAGCCGAATCACGCCGGGCAACGCGGCAGCGCCAGTCACGAATCCGCCTGATCATCGGCGTGGTCATTGGCGCATTGGTTTTAACCGGGGCGCTGATCCTGATCTCGATCCCACGGGGCAGCACCGACATAGCGTTTGCAGATTATTCTGGCCTCAGCCAGGCTATCGACAATTCAGGCGCAATAGGGTTCTCTATC
>JARRJX010000237.1:0-6463 GCA_037388645.1 Chloroflexota bacterium | reverse complement strand
GTCGACCGGCAGCCAGATGCAGAAGGTGATCCCCACCTCCTGCTCCGTGTCGCAGATCTCGATCATCCCCTGGTGCCGGTCGATGATCTCCTTGGCGATCGATAGCCCCAGCCCGGCCCCCGGCATGCCGCTGTCGAGGGCCGCTCTGCCCCGGAAAAAGCGGGTGAACGCCTGCCCCCGCTCCTCAGAGGGTATGCCCGGCCCGGTATCCGACACGCTGACGACCACCCAGCGCTGGCCCGCTCTCTGGCGCAGCGCCGTGCCGATGGAGACACGGCCCCCGGCGGGGGTGTAATCCAGCGAGTTGGTCACCAGGCTGGAGAGCACGCGCTCAAGCAGCGCGGCGTCGCCCGGCAAGGCGGGCAGCACCGGGTCGGGGTCGAAAACCAGCGTCAGCCCGCGCTCCGCCGATAAGGCCAGCCGGTCGGCGACGAAGGTCTCGATCAGGGCGTTGATGTCGAGCGCGTTGTATCCGGCCCGGATCTCCTGGCGATCCAGCTCGGAGAGGTACAGCAGGTCCTCGACCAGCCTTTCCAGCCGCAGCGTCTCCCGCTCCAATGTGGCGATGTAGGAGCCTTGCTTGGCCGGGTATGAGACCAGCAGGTGATGGTACAGCTTGAGGTTGGCGATGGGCGTCCTCAGCTCGTGCGAGACGTTGGCGATGAATTCGTCCTTCACCTGGCTGAGCATTTGCAGGTGCTCGTTCACCGCCGCCAGCTCGGTGGTGCGCTCGGCCACCCGCTGTTCCAGGTCGTCGTTCAGGTCTTGCAGCAGTTGCTCGGATTTCTTCCGCTCCGTGATGTCGGTAAAGACCACCGTCGTGCCGTTGAAATGGTTGCCCTGGAAGCGCGGGCTTCCTGCGACCAGCAGCGAGATTCGGCTGCCATCCCGCCTGAGCATGGTAAGTTCGTACCGGTCGGATTTATTCTGCCTGCGCCGGTCGTTGGCCGCGTGGACGATCGCGTGCTGGTCGGGTGCCACGAGCGCCGTCCAGTGCATGCCGAGCATCTCGTCCTGTGTGTAGCCCAGCATCTCGGCGGCGGCGGGGTTCGTGAAGCTGATGGTGCCGTCCGCCCCTTCGACGACAATCCCCTCGAACATGTGGTGGACGATATTCTCGTTGAACTCCTTCAGGCCACGCAGCGCCTCCTCCGCCTGCTCGCGCTCCTTGATCTCGTTCTTCAAGACCCCGACCGTGCGTGAAAGCTCCTCTGTGCGCCGCTCCACGCGCTGTTCCAGGTCGGCGTGTGCTTTGCGCAGCGCCCGCTCGGTCTGCCTCCGTTCCTCCTCCACCCCCAGCGCGGAGGCGAGCAGGGTCAGCAGTTGTTTGTCTTCCTCGGTCGGCTCGACGTCGCGCTGGTAAACCACGCATAGCGACCCCACGTACCCGGCGTTGCACCGGACCGCCTTCCCGATGTAGGTTTGCAGCCCGTAGGGCCGGACGTTGGGATCGCTTTCCGCGTAGCGCGTATTTTGCAGGTCGCGGATGACGAACACGTCCTCCCCACCGCGCTGGATGATGTCGTAGCAGATGTGGCCCTGTGGTCGGTCGACCGGGTTGTAGTCCGGCGGCGTCGACCACTGTCCTAACGAGCAGAGCAGCCCGCGCTCAAGCCGGTTGTAGAGCGCGCAGTCCGCGCCGAGCAGGTCCCCGGCCAGGGTGGTCAGCCGGTTGAAGTTCTCCTCCGGGTCGGTCGTAAAGCCGAGGAAGCACCGGGCAATCTGGTCGAGCCGGTCTGCCGTGGCCTGGCGTTTTTCCTGCTCTTGCTCAAGTGATTTCACCCTGGCGCGTAGCGCGGTCAGTTCTTCCAGCAGTTGCTCATCTGAGATCGTGAGGTCGCTCATCGGGTTTTCCCAATTTGGTCGCGGTGTGGTTAGTGATGCGCTAGGCAAGGTTTAACGTGAGCCACATTATACCGTACCGGTTGTCAGCCCCGCGCTCGGCGGCGGTCAGATGACGAGCCAGGCGCTCTGGCGGCTGTCAAAGCGGTGCAGCCCGGCTTTCCGGGCGGCATCAAACGCCGCCGCCATCTCCTCCGCGCTGACCCGCCGTGAGAGCGGGCCGAGGTCTTCGGCGGCGGCCCGGTATTCCGGGCGATACTGTCCCATGATGTTTATGTAAGTGTCCTGCGAGATTTCCTCGGCCAGGAACCGGGCGATCGCCTCCGTCCCGGCCAGCCCGCCCGGCAAGACCAGGTGCCGCACCAGCAGCCCCCGCCGCGCGATCCCGTGCTCGTCCAGGGCGAGGTCGCCCACCTGGCGGTGCATCTCGCGCACGGCGGCCTGGTTGTGCGCCGGGTAGTCTTTGATCTTGCTGTATTGTAAAGCCAGCGCCGGGTCGGCGTATTTCATGTCCGGCATGTAGATGTCGATCACCCCGTCCAGCAGCCGCAAGGCGGCCAGCGAATCGTAGCCGCCCGTGTTATAGACCAGCGGGATGTGCAGTCCGCGCCCGGCGGCGATCGCGACCGCCTCGATGATCTGGGCGACGACGTGCGACGGAGAGACCAGGTTGACGTTGTGGCAGCCCATTTCTTGCAGCCGCAGCATCATGTCGGCCAGTTCTTCGGCCTCGACCGGCTGCCCCTGCCCCTCCTGGCTGATGGTGTAATTCTGGCAGTACTGGCAGCGCAGGTTGCAGTAGGAGAAGAAGATCGTCCCGGAGCCGCGCGTCCCCCGCAGCGGGTCTTCCTCCCCCATGTGCGGGAAGAACGAGGCCACCCGCGCCCGCCGCGCCGACCGGCACAGGCCGACCTTGCCCAACCGGCGGCAGATGCCGCACTCCCTGGGACACAGGTCGCAGGCGTCCAGGTGCCCCAGCGCCTCACTGGCGCGCGCCTCCAGCGCGCCATCGCGCTGCAATTTGAGATATGCCGGTTCAAAGGGCTGCCGCCCCATGCCAGCCTCCCGAAATAGATGAACCCCCTTGGACACCATAGTACCCGAAGGGGGGTGCGTTGTCACCTGCCAGATGGCAGGTTTGTGAGTGCCTATTTGCTGATTATTGTATCGCGAATTGTCATCCGGCGGCTGAAGTGTTGGCCGGTTGATAGGCTGAAATACTGACTCGCTAGAAATCTCGCTGCCTGAACACCAGCATCGCGGCGATGAGCGTCCCCACGATGTAGACCCCCGCGTAGGCGACGAAGGCCGGGGTCGGGCGGCTGATCGCGGAGAAGGGCGAGGTGATCTGGGCCATCAGCCCACCGTTCTGCATCTGCGCGGCGGCGAAGCGCCAGAGCGCCTCGCTGGGCATCAGCAGGCTGGATACGATCCCGATGTCCACCGCTGCCTGGCTGTCCAGCAGCGAGCCGATCTGCTCCACCCACCCGCCGACGAAGGCCAGCCCATACAGCATGAAGGACATCACGCCGTTCGCCAGCGTGCTGAAGATCGTGCTGCCCAGCAGCGTCACGCTCAGCGCGACCAGGCTTTCCAGCACCAGGATCGCGATCCCAAGCAGCGCGTTCGGCGGCAGGTAGCCGCTGATCAGGTAGACCGCCGCGATCACCCCGCTGGCGAGCAGCACGGCGTAGATCGCCAGCATGATCGCGTGCCCCAGCCACTTGCCCAGCACGATCTCCCAGCGGCGCAGCGGCTTGGCGGCGATCGCGTGGATCGTGTTCGTCCCGATCTCCCCGCTGATCGTCCCCACCACCGTCAGCACGGTGACCATGACCACCAGGAAGTTGATCACGTACAGCCCGGCCATCAGGAAGAAGCTGTAGAACTGGAGCGCCACCGTCGAGTTGAACCCGGCGGACGAGGCGCGAGTGAAGTCTTTATAGGCGAAATAGAAGCCAACGGCGAACACCGCCACGAACAGCGCGCCCAGCACCAGCCCGATCCAGATCAGGCTGCGGCGGCGCGCCTCGCGGAAGGTCAGCCGGGTGATGATCAGCACGTGTTGCAGCGGCCCGCTCATGCAGCGTCTCCTTCCCGCTGTTCGCCATCCATGATCTGCACGAACAGCTGCTCCAGCGAGAGCTGCTGGGGGGCCATCGCGTAGACCGGCACGCCCTGGCCCACCAGCCAGGCGTTCAGGTCGGGCAGGTGTTCCTCGTCGGGCAGGGTCAGGCTCACCTCGCGCTCGTTGATCCGCTCGACGTTTTCTCCCCACCCGGCCAGGTCGGCCAGCAGCCCATCGGGCAGCGCGCCCAGCCGCAGCCGCACCCGCACCAGTCCCGCCGAAAGCTCGTCGATCGTCCCGGCGCGGATGACCACCCCATGCCGGATAAACGCCACCCGCGTGCAGGTCACCTCGACCTCGCTCAGCAGGTGCGAGTTCAAAAAGACGGTCGTGCCCTCGGTGCTGGCTGCCCGGATCACGTCCCGCACCAGCAGCCGCCCGAAGGGGTCGAGGCCGGAGGTGCCCGGATCACGTCCCGCACCAGCAGCCGCCCGAAGGGGTCGAGGCCGGAGGTCGGCTCGTCGAGGAAGACCAGCGCCGGGCGCGGCAGCAGCGCCATCGCCAGCCCGATCCGCTGGAGCATCCCCTTTGAGAAGGTGCTGAGCGGCTTCTGTGCCGACTCGCGCAGCCCGACCTGCTCGATCAGGTGGGGGATGCGTTCGGCGCGCTCGGCCTTGCTCATCCCGTAGAGCTGCCCGTGCAGGTCGAGGAACTCCGTCGCCCGCAGCCACTCGTGGAAGCGGAAGTGCTCTGGCAGGAAGCCCACCCCCACCCGCGCCCGCGGGTCGCTGATCGGTCTGCCCAGCAGCAGGGCGTCCCCGGCGGTCGGGCTGACCAGCCGTCAGTCCCTCCACGGCCACCTTATCCTCGCCGTAGACCTTGCGCAGCTCGAACGTCTCAATTGCGGCATTTGTCATCGTCACCGTCCGTCACCGTTCCAATATCGATCAGGGCAGGGCCAGCCGCCTATCCGCCGGTTGTCTCGCCAGCGCCGGATAGGTCGTCCGAAATATAGTGTCCTCAATCCTTTACGGAAAACCACCGCAAAACGGTGCAGGAGTTGCTACCCACACGTACACAGCCGCAGCTCGTCGACCACCTCGCCGCCGCGCAGGAACAGGCGCGGGATGCGCTGTAATAACCCGGTGGTGACTTCATAATTGATCGTCCCTGCCAGCGCCGCGACCTCCTCCGGCGTGATGCGCTCGTCGCCCTGCGAGCCGATCAGCACCACCTCGTCGCCCTCGACCACGCCGGGGATGTGCGATACGTCCACCACGAACTGGTCCATGCACACCCTTCCCACGATCGGGGCTTTCTGCCCGCCGATCAGCACTGCGCCCTTGTTCGAGAGCGCCCGATGGTAGCCGTCGCCGTATCCCACCGGGATGTTGGCGACGGTCGTCGGCCCCTTGGCGATGAAGGTGCGGCCATAGCTCACGCTCGAACCGGCTGGCAGGGTGCGCACCCGCCCCACGTGGCTCTTCAGCGTCAGTGCCGGTCTGAGCGGCACCTCGCGGCTCACTTCCTCGGAGGGGTACATCCCGTACAGCGCGATGCCGGGCCGCACCGCGTCCAGGTGCGTCTCCGGCAGGTCGAGCGTGGCCGCGCTGTTCGCCGCGTGCCGCACCGGGATCGAGTGCCCCGCCTCCTCGACCATCTTGAGGATTTCCTGGAAGAGCGCGAACTGCTGGTGGGCGTAGCTCTTATCGTGCGAATCGGCGGTGGCGAAATGGGTGAAGATGCCCTCGATCTCTAGGTTGGGCAGTTTTTCGAGCGCCGCCAGGTAGGGCAGCACCTCGCTCTCCGGCAGCAGGCCGAAGCGCCCCATCCCGGTGTCGACCTTGACGTGCACGCCCACCGTCCGGCCCAGGGCCACCGCCCTGCGCGAGAGCGCTTCGGCGCTCTCCAGCGAGATCACCGTTGCCATCAGGTTCTGCTCGACGATTGTCTCCGCCTCCGCCGGGACGGTGTAGCACATGACCAGGATCGGTGCGTGGATGCCCCCGGAGCGCAGCTGCCAGGCCTCGTCCACCCGCCCGACGGCCAGCCGGGTCGCCCCGCTGTTCAGGGCAGTCTCGGCGACCTGCACCGCGCCGTGGCCGTAGGCGTTCGACTTGACGACGGCGAAGATTTCTCTGGCGGTGGTGTGGGCGACCAGCGCCCGCACGTTGTGCTCGATGGCGTCCAGGTCGACGGTGGCGTATGTGGTGTACCGGTCAAATACGGACATGCAATATCCCTGACTACTGTGGACTCAAGTCGGGCGATTGTACGTCCAACTGGCGGGTTTGTCGACCGGGGCGAGGGGGGCAGACAAGCGCCACCGCCCGCCACTGAGCCAGCCGCCCCTGAGACCAGACGCCCCCTAAGGGGGGCTGTCGTGGTGTCAGGAGCGGGGGTAAGGCCCAGGGGCATGAGCGGTGGGGAGCACACACCACCCCGATTGGGGACACAAACGGGGCGATTGGAGCGGGTGGGCGTGCCCGGCGGCGGGTTGGGGATAAAGCGTATGGGGCGCGTCAACCGTACGAACGAACGGAGCGGATCGAG
>JARRJX010000236.1:0-7997 GCA_037388645.1 Chloroflexota bacterium | reverse complement strand
TATTGGGGGTCGCCGGAGATATACGACGAGGTGATCCAGGCGGGCGTGCCGGAGATGCCCCGCTTGTTCCCCACCCGGCCAGAGGTAAAAAGCTGCGTGCTGCCTTATATGCTGACCCTTGGCCTGGGCGGGTTTGGCGACTCGTGCAGCGGAACGGCGATCGGGCTGCCGCCGCAGTACACACGCTATGTGTGGGGATGGCCGTACCGGTTTGTGGCGCAGGCGCACCGGGCAGACGTGCAGGTCTATCTGATGATCGACAGCGCAGAGGATGCCTCAGCTTACGCCGACCTGCCGGTCGATGGGGTCGTCACCGATTACATCGAAGAGGTCGGCCCGGTCTACGAAGAGTGAGAATCGCCGTTCGGTAATGCAAAAGGCCGGCCGCAAACCCGGCCTTTTGGCGAACGCACCGAAAATGCGCGTTCAGACGGTGAGCCGCTTGTGAGCGCGCTCGATCACGACCGCGATGCCGAGCAGGACCAGGATCGGGATGCCGATCCGTACCAGGAACATCACGGCGACGGATAGAACTTCAAACACGGTTTGCATGGCTATCATCTCCCATTTCTGGTCAATGTGAATCACTCTGGGGGTTAAAGGCGGGCAGATAGCGCACCCCCAGGGTAAAGACAAGTAAGACTCCACCGATAATTCCGATTGCCACCGCCCATTCCGTCCAGGCCGGGGTATAGCTGGGGATCAGCGGGTAAGTCAGCGCCGGGTTGGTCGTCAGCGGGGTGGTGAGGCCCACTATCGTGGTGTGCCAGCGGTTGGCGATCAGGCCGATCACCGCCATGCTGCTCCCGATAAACAACTCCGCTTCCCGCTTGGTGAACGCCGCCCAGAGCAGCAGGACTGCCGGGATCACGGTGCCAAGCACGATCTCCCAGCTCCAGAAGCTCAGGGCCATCGACCCCTTGGTGAGCACGGCGGTTGCCTCGCTGCGCAGCGGGACGTACCCGTAGTTCCCCGCCATCGCATCCCAGAACCGCATGTATAGGTAGACCAGCAGCACTAGCCCGGCGATCCGCGCGATGTCGAACAACACGTCCCGTGGGACGATCGCCCGTCCGCGCAGCCAGCCGACGATCAGCGCCAGCGTGATCGTCAGCGCAGGCCCGGCGGCGATCGCCGAGACGATGAACAGCAGCGGCATCGTGGGTCGGAACCAGATCGGGCGGGCGATCACCACGCCGTACGTCGCGCCCAGCGACGACTGGTGCAGCATCGAGAAGCCCAGCCCCAGGAAGGCCAGCACGGGCGCGGCCTTGTGGATTCGTTCGGCCAGCGCCCGGACGCGCGGCAGCCGGTCGAAGAACGGGTGGGTGGTGACCAGCGGGAACACTTCCAGCGTCAGCACGCTGAAGTACAGCACGATGCACATCGACACTTCCCACAGCATCGAGTGCACGTTCCAGAACACCAGCGGGTGGTAGAAACGGTCGGGCCGCCCGATGTCGATCAGCAGCGTGCAGAGCGCTGCGCCATAGCCCAGCATTCCGGCGAAGACGGCCAGCCGGGCGGCGGGCTTGAAGCGCTCGATACCGGCGATGTACACCAGCGCCGAGAGGAAGAACGCGCCGCCGCTCAGGGCAATCGAGGAGAGGTCGACCGTGATCCACAGCCCCCAGGGAACCTGGTTGCTCAGGTTGGTGACCACCAGTCCCTCTTTGAATACCCAGATCGCCGTTCCCACGCCCAGCAGGGCCAGCAGCGATAGCAGCGCGATCCAGCCGATGAAAACTGTCTGGCGAGTATTTGGCAGAGCTAATCTCATGCGCATGTTTGATCCTCCCCCCGCTCAGGCAGCATGTAGTAAACGCGTGGGTGGGTGCCCAGGTCTTCGCGCAGTTGGATGCTCTCGCGCTCTGCAAGCAGCTTGCTGACTTTGCTGTCCGGGTCGTTCAGGTCGCCAAACTGCCGCGCCTTGACCGGGCAGATGTTCACGCAGGCCGGTGTGGCGTCCTCGTCGATTCCGGGGCGCAGGCCATTCTCCAGCCCGGCGTCGATCCGGTGGGTGCAGAAGGTGCACTTCTCCACCACCCCACGCGGGCGGCGCTCGATCTCCGGCTTCCCCCATTCAGGGGCCATCGGGTTTGGCTGGTTGTTGTCTTCCCAGTTGAAATAGCGCGCCCCATACGGGCAGGCGATCTGGCAGTAGCGGCAGCCGATGCACAGGTCGTAGTCCATCGCGACCAGCCCATCCGCGCGGTGGTATGTTGCCCCGACCGGGCACACCTCGACGCAGGGGGCATGCTCGCAGTGCATGCAGGGCCGCGCGAGGTAGACCTCCTTGGCGAACGACTGGCGGTCGTTGAACACCGCGTTCCAGGTGATGCCTGGGGCGGTATCGTTCGTCGCCTTGCAGGCATAGGTGCAGTAGTTGCACCCGGTGCAGCGCCCCAGGTCGATTACCATCACCCAGTGATAGGCGTCGGATACCGGCCCGTGGCTCCCTGCTTTGGCCTTGGTCAGCGCGCCCCGTATCTGCATGAACGCGCCGACCACCGCCGCCGAGACCCCCACCTGGGTGGCGAGCTTGACGAACTCGCGCCGGGAGAGGAGGGTGGTCTTAGCTGTCATTTTTCTCCTCCCTGCGGCGCAGGACGTAGGGCAGCGCGATGCCGACCAACAGCCCGCCCAGGCCGCCGCCCATCAGCCCCAGGTTGCGGGTGTTGAGCGCGATCTCTTGCTGCTCTTCCTCGCACACTTCAAGCTGCTCGGCGGCAGATTCTTCCTGAGCCACCGAGGTGCTACCCTCGGTGAGGGCGTGCGTCATGCCGTGGCAGGAGGCGCATGCCTCAGCCGGGATGCTGAACTGGTGCCCCGCGCCGTTTGTCCGCCCGCTGAGATTGTCGACCACCTGGTCGCCCTGGTACATGTGGCAGTCGTGGCAGGCCATCCCTTCCTGGGCGTGCACGTCGCCTGGATTGTCCATCTGGTGGCACGAGGTACACAGTTCCGTCGGGTCTTCCAGGCGCAGCTCGGTAGAGTGCGTCTGGTGGCAGTCATCACACACGATGTTCATCGTCGCGTGGTCGGAGACGAGCCATTCGTCGTAGGCCGGGGCGTGGGTGCCGTTGTGGCACGTGCCGCAGCGCTCCGACGAGCGGTCGATTGTCATGTGGGGGACGCCGGATTCGGTTGCGAAGTCGTGGCAGGCCAGGCATCCGACCCCCTCGTAGTCGTAGGTACTGTCGACGGGGTCATACCCGGTTGTGTGGCACGAGTAGCAGTAGATCGGCTTTCCCGCCCGCGTCCAGGCCTCGATGAACTCCGGATCGCTCAGCGCCCCGGCGTGGTTGCTCCCCACCCAGGCTTGATACTGTTCCTCGTGGCAGGAGGCGCAGTCGTCCGGTGAGGTGTAATCTCCGCCGCTCTGGGCGAGCGCGCCCGGTGGCTTGAGCCCCGCACCCACCAGGATCGCCACCAGCGAGAGGGCGATCAGGCAGATGCGGGGGATGGGATGCCGAAGCAGGGTCGGCTGCATGGGTCTCACCTCCGTCAACACTCTATAAAACTTGATCGGCTTGCGTGGGTGAGCTGCTCTGCACTGTGCCATTTGTTCTGGCGAGCACTTCCTGAAATCCCAGCAGGGGACTGCTTCCGCTGCGTAACCTGTTTGGGAGGCGATCTGGCCTAGGGATGGTGTTGGCACTCTGACGCCTGGGCGCTTACCTTGTGTGGGCGGGGAGAGACGCGGGCCGAGGAAGCGCTCGTAGAGATAACCAATGCCCAGAAGGGCGAACAGCGGCAGGGCCAGACGCAGCACGAACAGGAGAAACACGATTAAGGGGCTTTGCCACTGCATGTTGGCCTCCATTTTTTATGCGATGGTTTACGTTCATTCATAGCATATAACGGCGGCCAGACTCCTGTCATCGGGGGCGAGCAGTATTTGCCGGGTAGGGGAATCACCCATTCCATATGGGGTGTCTTGCCCATATGTTGGCTGGGTATGCGCTTGATGGGGTTTTTCGGTCGAGGGAGGCAGGGGTTTGACCCTGACGGCGCAGAAAATCGATGCCGCCCGGTGCATCTAAGTCGATGGCTGGGGGCGCACAGCCCCTATTTCAGGTCGATGAACCCTTTGCGGATCGCGTACTTGACCAGCTCGGTGCGCGAGTGGAGGTTCAGCTTGTTCATGATGTTCTCGCGGTGGCGTTCCACCGTTTTGACCGAGATCGTCAGCCGCTCGGCGATCTCCCGATTCATCATACCTTCCGCGATCATCACCAGCACCTCGCGCTCGCGCTCGGTCAGGACGTCTTTGTTAAGCTCTCCCTCGCCGGACTCGATCCGGGAGAGCACGTCGGACGCCAGCAGCGAGGCCACCGAGGAGAAGAGGAACACGTGCCCCTCGCTCGCGGCCCGGATCGCCCGGACGAGGTCGTCGGGCGCGGCGCGCTTGGGCACGTAGCCCAGTGCACCTGCGTGCAACATCTGGAAGAAATACTGCTGGTCTTCGTGAATGGTCAGGGCGACGACCGCGCACTTCGGGCACAGCTCGCCGAGCTGGCGCGTGGCTTCGATGCCGTTCAGGTCGGGCATGGCGACGTCCATCACCACCACGTCCGGGGCTAATTCCCTGGCGAGCTGCACGGCCTCGTGCCCGTTCGACGCCTCCCCGATGATGACGATGTCCTCCTCGGCCATCAGCATCATCTTGAGGCCTGTGCGCACAATGTCCTGGTCGTCCGCGATTAATACTCTGATTGGTGGCATGTCTTTTCCCTGCTGCGCGTCGCTGCGCGTGCGCTCTTCTCTACTCGTTCGTAATCTCTTTCTCTTTCGCCCGCTTCTCCTCAGCGCAGCATTCCGGCCCCGAATTGCTCTGGTAGATCGGCACCGAGACAACGATGATCGACCCTTTGCCGGGGGTCGAATCGATGATCAGGCTCCCACCGGCCAGCGCGGCCCGCTCTTGAATGCCCAGCAGGCCCCAGGCGCGGCGTGCCCCTGGTTCCAGCGCCCTGGCGACGTCGAAGCCTTTTCCGTCGTCGGCGATGTTCAGGCACACGCAAGGTTCGTCAAACGAGAGGTGCAGCGTCCCGTGCTCGGCGTTGGCGTGCTTGACGATATTGCCGATCCCCTCCTGTGCGATCCGGAAGAGCGTGGTCTCGGTCTCCGGGGACAGCCGGACCGGGTCGCCGCTCACCGCAAAGCTAATTTCCGTCTCGCTGCGGTGGTTGACTTCCTCGGCGTACCAGCGCAGCGCGGCGACCAGCCCCAGGTCGTCCAGGTGGGAGGGACGCAGGTCGCTGATCAGGTGGCGCAGCCCTTCCAGCGCCCCGGTGCTGATCGATTGTAGCTCGGCGATCTGCGGGCTAACCTGCTCCGGCTGCTTCTCCACCAGCTTGGACACGCCGCGCAGCCCCATCGCCAGCGCGGTGAGCGCCTGACCGGTGTCGTCGTGAAGCTCGCGGGCGATTCGTTTGCGCTCTGCTTCCTGGGCGCTCGTTGCCCGTTGCAGCAGCTCAATGTGGAGCGCCTCACGCTGGCGCAGTTCCAGCACCAGGTCGGCGTTCTCGATAGCGATCCCTAGCTGGCGCGCCAGGGCGACGATCGCAGGCGCTTCCAGTGAGGAGAGGAACGGGCCGTCAAGCGCCGTCTCTAACAGCAGGCTGCCCACCACCGAATCTTGGGACTGCAAGGGCAGCACGACGCGTCGGATCGCCAGCGGCGTCTGGCTGTGGATTGTGGTGAGCTGGTCGTTGACTTTTCTGGAGACGTCGCGGCCATCCCGGTCAACCCAGTACGTGTAATGGGATTGAGTCTCCTGTAAATGGCGGCAGTAGGTGGCCAGCAGGTCTCGCATGCTGTCGACCGTCTGGGTGGCATAACCGTAGACTGAGATGTGCTCTGGCCGCCCCCGGTCGCTGGTCGGGACGAAGATCGCCGCCGAGAGGATCGGCTCGATGATCGGCACGATCCGCCGGACGGCTTTGTGTGTCAGCGTTTCCAGGTCGTAGGTGGAGCTGACCAGGATCGAGGCTTCGTAGAGCAGGGAAAGCTCGCGGGCGGCGAGCTGTAGCTCGCGCCGGGTCTCCCCCGCCATCGCCAGGCGCTGCCTCGTCTCCTCCTCGAAGGCCCGTAGGGCGGCGATGACCGACACGGCGGCAACCAGCGCCATCGCGCTGCGCAGCACCTGCACCGGGAACCCGAACGCACTCATGAACACGACATCGTTCAGGTACATCGAGGGGAAGATGATGCTCGAAGGCGGGAACAACTGGCCGAACACCCCGTAGACGGTCAGCGCCGGTCCGGCCAGGGCGAGCGTGCGGGCGTAGCGCCACATCCCCAGCTCTTGCAGCACCCCGCGCTGCCGCCATAGCCCAAGCCCGACCAGCACCGCGCCCGGTATGCAGAGCACGTAGCGTGCCAGCGTGTTGGCCGCGCGCAGCCATTCGAGAAAGGTGGGGTCGTAAGTGGCGTACACCAGGGTGATGAGCAGGCCATAGGCAATCGCCGCCAGCAGGGTGAGCCGGATCGGCATGCCGGGCGACCGCGCTGCGTAAGGAAGCAGGGCAAAGCCAAAAGTGAGCAGGGGCAGGAAGGAGATCGCCAGCAGCAGCGTCAGACTCAGGTTGAGCCAGGGCGTCGGGGGGAACTCGCCGATCAATTCGAACATCTCGGCGAACTCGTGCGTGCCGTGGATCAGGCCAAAGATGCCCAGCCAGTGCACGCACTGTGCCAGGCTCAGCTTCGAGTCGCGCCGGGACACGACCAGCAGGGTCAGCCCCATCGAGAAGAAGGAAAGCCCGTAAAAAAAGTAAATAGCGATGAAGTGTTCGTCGAAGAAGGCCGATACGACGTCCACGTCTTCCCTCGCTAAATAGCACACCCTACGTTAATGGGATTATGCATCAACCCGGCGGTCTGTGATAGTAACAACCGTACTTTGCCGCCCAGCCTAACCTCACAAGGGGAAGAGCCGCGCTTCCCGCCGCCGGCGCAGCTCAGCTAAACCGGTCGTCGGATCGAACGTCGAATGTCGGGTTGTCCTTGCCTGCCAGCCAGCCGATGCGCACCGCGTCGTCCGGGGGGTTGAGGGAGGGGATGTAGGGTTTGAGGTCGAGCAGAGGCGTGCCGTCCACCACGTCGATGCCCTCGACGTGCAGCGTGGGGCCTGCCACGCGCACCAGCCGGACGATCGACAGGCCGATCGGGTTGGGGCGGCGGGGGGCCCGTGTGGCGAATACGCCGCGCGGCGCGTCGTCCATGAAGGGGGTGACGGTCAGTGAGTGCCCGTCCGATAGGTGCAGGTGGTACAGCAGAAACACGTGCGAGAACCCTTCCAGGTCGTCCAGGCCCGCCTCAAAGGCCGGGTCGATCTCGACCCGGCCTCGGATTCCCTGCGCCCCGGTCGGCTGGATGGGCATCCCTTCTCGGCTCTTGAACGGTGTGTTGATCGTACCGATCTGGTGGTAGGTGATCGTCATTTGTGCGTTCATTGGTGATTCTCTGATCCGGTTTGGCTTCTATCCATCAGGCTCCCGGCTAGGTGCCTATCCGTAAATCGTCGGAGCTTCGCCTTTTCGTACCTATCCAAAGTGAGCAAAGCGAATTTACGGATAGGTTTTAAACTGCCCCCAGACGATCATATCGGCCCCGGCCTGCCAGAACAAGGTGTCGTGCAGGTCCAGTCCACCGGCCAGAGGCTGTTCCAGGGCGTTCAGGCCGCCGACCAGCCGGGGGGCGATTGTCAGCACCAGTTGGTCGGCCAGCCGCCCCGCCAGGAAGCTCGTGATGATCGCCGCCCCACCCTCGACCATCAGGCTGGCGATCCCGCGCTGGCCCAGTTGGTCGAGCAGCGCGCTCAGGTCCACGCGCCCGTCCACTCCCTCAGGCAGGCGCAGCACGACCGCGCCCGCTTCCTCCAGCGCGTTGGCGCGTGCCGGGTCGGCGTGCTCGCTGGCGGCGATCCAGGGTGTTCGGGTGGGATGGTCAAGCAGCTTGGCGTCTGGCGGGAATCGTAGGCTGCTGTCGAC
>JARRJX010000235.1:0-5743 GCA_037388645.1 Chloroflexota bacterium | reverse complement strand
TCCATCCGCCGAGACGGCCACCGCCCGCACCGTGCCCCGCTGGTCGGTGATGACCAGCACGCCGGTCAGCCGGTCGACGGTGGCGGGCAGGATCGCGTCGGAGGCGAGTGGGGGCGGCGGGACGGCGGTCTGGGTGGGGGTGACGTTTGAAGTGGGCGTGAGGGTCGGCGGGCCGGGCATGTGGGTGGGTGTGGCCGTGGGACGGGCCGCCGGAGTGTCGGTTGGAGTCGGCGTCGGCTCGGCGGTGGGGGCCACACAGGCCGTGCAGGCAAGGGCCAATATTGTCACGCCGATCAGGCGCTGGGATGTCGTCAGGAAGGTGCTCATAGGCGACGGATCATCCTCGGCTATGGTTGCAGGCGCAGGTCGTAGCGGACTTTGGTCAGGGTGTGGCCCCAGATGAAGTGAGTCTCCTTCTCGGTGGGCCGGAAGCCCGCCGCTCGATACAGGTAGATGGCGACGTCGAGGATATCGAGCGTCCACAGGAACACGGAGGAAAAGCCGCGCTTGCGGCAGAATCCGAGAGCGCACTCCAGAAGCCCCCGGCCAAATCCGCAGCCGCGCGCCCTGGGATGCACCAGGAACCAGCGAAGCCGGGCGGTCCCGTCGGGCTGGCCGACAATGGCAATCGAGCCAACGATCTCCCCATCCAACTCGGCCACCCACAGGCAGTCCTTTTGCGGATCGTACGTTTGGGCGAACTCGCCCATGTCGCTGGCGACGCAGCCGTCGAAGGTGGTGTCGAACCCGTACTCCTCGGCATACAGCAGGCCGTGCAGGTAGATGATATAGCCGATGTCGCCGTGTTGCAGCCCGGCCCGGATGTTAAGGACAGGAGGTTGGATTGGCATGGTTGGCGTTTTCCTTTGGACAGAGCGTTTCAGCGGGTCAACATTTCAACCTGTCAACGATTAGCTTTCAGCCGCAGGCTTTTGGCTTGTTGGGCGAGCATCTAAAGGCGTGTACAATGCCAGCCTCGACATTCTAACCTGTCTCGATGGGAATACCCGATGCCCGACCTGACCGTCCCCTATGGTGTACCATATATTTGCCAGTTTGCCAGCCCGGCGCTGGTCAAGGCGTTCATCGACGGGGATCAGGCGCTCGAATCCGACCCGAACTGGGCGGCTTATGGGGCCGAGTCCCCCGTGGAATACGCCCATTGGGCGCTGCGCGCGTGCGGGGTGGTGTGCGTCAAGATGGCGGTCGACGGCCTGACGGGGATCGAATCCGGGCCGGTGATGGACTGGGTGCGGGCCGGGCTGGCAGTCGACGGCTACCTGGCCGAGCAGCGCGCCGACCGCCGGGTGGAGATCGGCTGGAAGCACGCCGCGCTGGCGCAGCTTGCTGCCGATCGGGGGTGCGAGGCTGTGCTGGCCCAGGGCTTGAGCCTGGACGACCTGGCGGCTTACCTGGAGGCGGGGAAAATCGTGATCGCCTCGGTCTCGTCTGAGATCGGCGAGGGCGTCCCGATCACCCGCCGGAACGGGCACCTGGTGGTGGTCTATGGGGTAGCGCTGGACGGCGAAGGGGAGGTGGAGGCGGTGATCCTGCACAACCCATCGGGCCGGACGGCGGCCTTGCAAGCCGGGGCGCGCGTCCCTGCCGGGCGGTTCGGGGAGGCGTTCTCCGGGCGAGGGATTATTGTTGGAGCAGCCCAAAAATAACGGCGGCGACAAACAGCGTGCCGAGGCCAATCGCGATCACCACGCACCCGAAAGCGAATGCCTTCCAGGCGATCTTGAGCACGGCTTTGAGGACGTACCACAGCACGACCAGGGCCACGCCGCCCACGGTCAGGATGACCAGCAGCTGAGGGCTGATGCCGAATAAGTCCGCAATAGGTTTTATGATCTCCAAATCTGTCCCCTCTTGATCACGGTTTTGACCAGGTTGCCCCCAAAGCGATAGGCCAGGTGGCGGTAGTCGGGCGCGTCCAGGATCAGCAGGTCGGCCTGCTTGCCCGGCTCGATGCTGCCCACCCCTCCGCCGCGCCCGATGGCGCAGGCGGCGTTGATCGTGGCCGCGGCCAGCGCCTGGGCCGGGGTGAGCGCCATCATGCGCGCGGCCAGCGCGATCACGAACTGCATCGACTCACACCAGGCGGTGCCGGGGTTGCAGTCGGTTGCCAGGGCGAGCGCGCCCCCGGCCTCGACGATCGCGCGCGCGGGCGTGTACTCGTGGTGGCCCAGGCCAAACGGCGTGGGCGGCAGCCCGACGGCGACGGTCTGGCCCTCGCCCAGCGCCCGGATGTCCTCCTCAGGGGTGCAGACCAGGTGGTCGGCGGAGACCGCGCCCAGCTCGACGGCCAATCGCGTGCCGCCCAGCCCGACGAACTCGTCGGCGTGAATCTTGAGCGGCATGCCTTGCGCTTTGCCCGCCTCCAGGATGCGGCGCGACTGGGCCACGTCGAATACGCCCTGCTCGCAGAACACGTCGACGAAAGGCATCGGCTGGCCGTGGCTCCGGGCGAAGGCGGCGGCGGCGGGGATCATCTCCTCGACGACCAGGTCGACGTAGGCATCCGTCCGCCCCTCGAACTCCGGGGGCACGGCGTGCGCCCCCAGGAAGGTGGCGGCCACGTCGACCGGGTGGGCGGCGTCCAGGCGGTAGATCGCGTCGAGTTGTTTCAATTCGCTATCAGTATCCAGCCCGTAGCCGGTCTTGATCTCGACGGTGGTTGTGCCCAGGGCGAGCATCCGGTCGAGCCGGGCGGTCGTCTCCTCTATGAGCTGGCCGAGGCTGGCGGCGCGCACCTGGCGCACGGTGTTGTTGATGCCCCCACCGGCGGCCATGATCTCCATGTAGGTCGCCCCGGCGACCCGCATCTCGAACTCCGCCGCCCGCTCGCCCGCCCACACTAAATGGGTGTGCGGGTCGACCAGGCCAGGCACGACCGCACAGCCCGCCGCGTCGATCTGCTGGCGGGCCGTGTACCCCGCGCGTAGCCGGGCGCTGCCGCCCACCGCGACGATCAGCCCGTCGCGGACGGCAACCGCGCCATCCTCGACGATCCCCAGCGTGCCGAGCGCTTCCCCGCGCTGGGGGCCGCCCCCCACCGCCGGGACGACGCATATCTGGCTGGCGTTGTCGATCAGGAGGTCAACAGGTTCGTTCATCGTACGGGCAGTGTAGCACAGGCCGGGATGGGCGGCAACGGACTTGCGCGAGGATTCAGGAACGACTATCCTAGCTGGTAGACGGAACCGGGACACCGTGATCGGCGAGAGCGCCCCGGCCCCGGCGAGTCCTGGCAGACTTGATCCAGGGGATGCTTGATAGTAACATCGTCTTGGCTCCTGGGAGAGCGCCCGGCTGGCCGGGCGGGGGATGGGGGTTACACCCCATTCATGAGGGGCCGGTTTGGCTGTATAATGCGAGCCGTATCCGGTTCCAGGAAAGACATACCCCGGTCGGCCAGGCACATTGAGACGACTTGGCGTCGACTTACCGAGAGTCACGTAGCTGCATCGACAGCAGCAGCGAACAGCGATCCAGTGGTCAACAGCGAGGAATAGATGTCAGAAGAGCAAATGAAGCCGCCAGAGGCAGCCGGTCAACAACCTGAGAAGCCGGAAGAGCAGGCCCCAGCGCCAGCGGCAGGTGAGGCCGCCAGGCCTGCTGCGCCCGCCGCCAGGCCGGAGGGGCAGGCTCCTGCACCAGTAAGCGGGCAACCAGCCAGGCCTGAAATGCCGCCCGCCGCCAAGCCCGCCGCGCCCTCAGCCGCACCAGCGGCGGAGGAGCCTGCCAAGCCAGAAGTGCCGCCCGCTGCGCCCGCTGCCCAACCGGCAGCGCAACCTGCCCAACCGGCAGCGCAGCCCGCCAAGCCCCCCGAACCAGCGGTGGCTAAACCGCCCGCGCCCGCCGCGCCTGCGGCAGCCGCCCCCGCACCTGCCCCCGCCGAGGCCGCCAAGAAAGCCGAGGAAAAACCAGTCGTCGTCAGAGACAAGGCGGCGGTGACCGAAGAGGGCAGCAAACTCTTTTACCCGAATAAGTGGGCGCGCATCGTGCTGACCTCCGCCGAGGAGGTGATGGGCACCCAGGGCGTGAACGCGCTGCTGAACATGGCTCACATGAAAGAGCTGATCGGCAACTACCCGCCCGACAACATGAAGAAGCAGTTCGACTTCAACCAGATGGGCCAGCTTCAGCAGGGCATCTGGGACATGTATGGCAACCGAGGCGCGCGGGTGTTCGCCGTGCGGGCCGGGGAGCAGTCCTTCAAGGACGGGCTGACCCAGTTCAAGGCCGTCGCCCAGGCCGCCGACGTGGCGATGCGCTTCAACTCGGTCAGCGACCAGAAGGTGGTGGTCAGCGAGGACGACAAGCACTGGATATGGACGATCACGACCTGCCCGGTGTGCTGGGGCCGCGAGACGGAAGAGCCGTGCTGCCACCTGGCGGTGGGCGTCTTGCAGGCGGCCTTTGCCTGGGTGAGCGATGGTAAGAAATTCCGCATCCTTGAAACCGAGTGCAAGGCCAAAGGCGACGAGAACTGCGTGATCATGATCGAGAAAATCCCGGTCGAATAGGAGCCGGTGGGCGCGAGGCCCTGCCAGATTCCTGACAAAACGCCGGAGCAGAACCGGACCATTACTATGCGACTCGGCCTGCCGGGCTGAGCGACCAGACAAGACGAGGAGTACAGGTTGACCAAGTCCCGCACTGATCAAATGGTCGAGCGACTGCGCGACCTGCAAGTGAATACCGAAGCAGTGGAGGCCGCCGCCATCGTCAGCGTGGATGGGCTGAGCATGGCTTCTTCGATGCCTGCCGACGTCGAGGAAGACCGGGTGGCGGCGATGTCGGCGGCGATGCTCTCGCTGGGCGAGCGGATCGCCAGCGAGCTGGGGCGTGGCACGCTCGACCAGGTATACATCAAGGGCGAGAAGGGATTCGTGATCCTGATGGCGGTGGGCGAGGAAGCGGTGCTGACCGTGCTGGCGAATGAGGACGCCAAGCTCGGCCTGGTTTTCCTGGAGATGAAGCGCGCCGTCACCGACCTTGAGAAGCTGGTCTGACGGAAGCGGTGTGAGTTACGGCGGCGATCTGGGAAAGAGAGAGCGCCATTGAACGCGCCAGAGCGCCAACCTAAGATTCTGATTGTCGAGGACGACCGGAACCTGGCCGAGATGCTCGACAGCTATTTCGTGATGCAGGGCTACCGGGTGATGGCGACCTCCTGGGGGAATGACGCCGTCCAACTGGCGGACGAAGCCCTGCCCGACCTGGTGCTGCTCGACATCCTGCTGCCCGACATGGATGGTTATGAGGTCTGCCAGCGGCTGCGGGAGAGCCACAAGACCCGCAGCATCCCGATCATCTTCCTGACCGAGCGCAACCAGCGCCAGGAGCGGCTGCTGGGCCAGAAAATGGGGGTGGTGGATTACATCACTAAGCCGTTCGACCTGCAAGAGCTGCGGCTGCGCGTGCGCAACGTGCTCAACCGGGTGGTGAATCCCAGCGAGGCGAACGCGGTCACCGGACTGCCCGACGAGGTGGCGACGGACGCCCAGCTTCAGATGTATCTGAACGACCCCTACAGCGGCAGGGGGCTGTTGATAGTGTCGCTGCGCGGGCTGAACAGCTTCCGCGAGCTATACGGGTTCATCGCCAGCGACGAGGTGCTGCGGGTGGTGAGCCTGATGGTGCGCAACGCGGTGGGCGAGGTGGCCGGGCACGACTCATACTGCGGGCACCTGTTCGGGCAGACCTTCGTCGCGATCGTGCCCAACCAGACCTT